>JAKAZH010000125.1 GCA_021815935.1 Actinomycetes bacterium | reverse complement strand
GATCTTCGAGGGAGGCCCACTCCACAAGCAGAAGGTAAGTGTCGGGGCGCTCCACGCAGCGCAGCAGCCTAAGCCGCTCGAAGCCGGGCGTACTCGCAATAATCGCTTTGGCCTCTTCGAATGTAGCCTCGAAACTGGCTTGCTCGCCCGGCCTTACGGGCAGCAGCGCGTGCTCAGTAACCATCCCAACATTATGGCGGAAACACCCCGGGAGACGAACTCTTGCGAAGGCGCGACTCTTCGAGTTCATGTAACTGCAGAGCCGGTTTTGTCGGTCGGGCTGAGGTTCGGGACTCTCTAGACGAGGGCTGCGACAGGCGGGGTGAGAAGCGACGTGATCCCGGTGAAGTAGCTCTCATAGCTCTCCCAGGGCAGCGGGAGTGATGCTGCGCCCGATCCGGTCATGGGGCGCGGCCGCCTCGGCAGGCTGGCACCGGAGCTTCCGCCTCGGCCACGGTAGACGATGAGGCCTGTCACGGGGTCGGGTACAGCCTCCAGCGCTGCTTGGACGACCATCAAGGACTGGTAGCGCTCCCACGCCTCGTCGTCTTCGAAGCAAAGCTCGAATACGACACCCCACGTATGGCTATGCCAAGTCCAGTCGATAGCCCCGTTGGTCAGGGCGGTGCCGCTCAAGACATCTCCATACGCGTCCGCCCACGCTGAAGCCGGGGTCACGCCGTCGAAAACCTCGATGGAGAACCAAGAACTCACCGGACTTAGTGTACAACGTCGCGGACATGCTGGCTAGAGGGCGCGAGGTCGAGTTGCAGCGGAAACGCGGGGAGGTGGGGTGACTATTGGTTGGCTGCGTCGTCGTAGGGTACGAGAAGCTTAAGGATCTGGGGTCCGTAGCGGTGCGCTTTGACGGGACCGACGCCTCGGACAGCGGCGAGCTCCTCGATGGATGTTGGTCGGCTCTCGGCGATAGCGTCGATCGTGGCGTCGTGTAGGAGCAGGTGCGCGACGACGCCGCTGAAACGGGCGGTGTCACGGCGCCAAGCCGTTATCGCGTTGCGAAGGAGAGCGCTCGGGCTGTCCGGGTCGCTGCGGCGCCGGCCCGACGGGAGGCCTTCGGGTCTCGGGCGGGTGCCCGGGGGGGCGCTAGGGCGGGCGTGCAGGGGCGAGAGGTCGGCAGGGGCCGGGCTGCGATCTAGCTCGTCGAGCCATCTGCAGGGTTGGCGCTCGACGGGACGCCCGGTGAAGTAGCGCACTTTCGCCCACGACAGATGAAGCTCCTCTACAGCCCTGGTCATCGCCACGTAGAGGAGGCGTCGCTCTTCGTCGGTCTGCTCCCGGGTGGTTGCCCGTCCGAAAGGCACCAAGCCTTCCTCGAGGCCGACGAGCATGACGAAGTCCCATTCGAGACCTTTGGCTCTATGGAAGCTGCTGAGCGTGACGGCGCCGTCGGGAGCGCCCGGGTTTGCCTGGTCATCGACCGTGTCGAAAGCCGCCGGGCTGTCGAAAGCCGCCGGGTTGTTGAGTGCCGACGGCGAACCTTCGTCGCCGGCGATCCGGTAGGGAACCTCGAGCAGGTCGAGACTTTGGGCTATCTCGACCAGCTGGGAGTTCGTCCGTGCGAGTACCGCCATCGAGCGCCAAGGACGCCCGGAGCGCTTCGCGCCCAGGAGAGTCGACGCAGCGCCGCGGGCTTCGGCTCGCCCCGACCGGTAGGTGAGGTACTTGACGGACGGGCCGTCGCGGCCCGTCGACGTGAGTCCCGCGCCCGCCGATCCCAACGCGGCTGCCGCCGCCGAAACGATCTGGCGGCTGCTTCGGTGATTGGCGTCCAGGCGAAGCACCTCGGCGCTGGGCCAGTGATCGCAGAAACGCTCCAGGAGGGTCCGGTCTGAACCGTTCCATGCGTAGATCGCCTGGTTAGGGTCACCGACGGCGCATAGGTCGGTGTTCGGCCCGAGCCATGCGCGAAGTAGCTTGAACTGCAGAGGATTGAGGTCCTGGTACTCGTCGACGTACACATGGCTCCAGCGCCAACGCTGCGCTGCGGCGAACTCGGGGTCACGCTCCATCGCGTCGACGCACAACCACAGGAGGTCGTCGAAGTCGATCAGGCCGCGTTTGCGCTTCTCGTGCTCGTAGCGGGAGTAGAGCGAGGCGACCAACTCGACGTCGAGACCCGCCAGGGTGCCGCTGCGGGCGTCAGCTGTGTATCCGACCAGCGCTTCAGGGGTGACGGCCCGTGCTTTCGCCCACTCGATGGCCCTCGCTACTTCTACTGCCGGGGCGGCCCGGAGATTCGTGCGTTCGGCTAGGAGCGGACCGATCAAGGCGAGCTTGGATTCGACCAAGACACGCGGAGGGCTCCTTCTGTCGCGCCACCACCCACGCAGCTGCGCCAAAGCGACGGAGTGGAAGGTGCCGGCAGTCACCTTCGCCGCATCAGAGGAGTCGGAGCGAAGGTCGCTGATCCGCTGCTGCAGTTCCGAGGCGGCCTTCTTCGTGAAGGTGAGCGCGAGAGTGTGGTCCGCGCGCGAGGACCCTGTCTCGCAGCGGTACGCGATGCGCCGGGTCACGACCCGGGTCTTTCCCGCCCCGGCGGACGCAACGACGCACAGCGGCGTCGCTGTCGAAGTGACTGCTAGAGCCTGAACGTCGGTCAAGCCGTCCAAAAGGCGGTCGGTCGATGTTGTGGCCTTCACCTGCCTTAGGATACGACCCGCCTGTGACCGACTGGGGGATGCTTGCCGGCAGCCGGCGTGGTTTCGCTTTCCCCGAAACATGCCGTACACACTCCTCGGCTAGCCTGATACCGGTGATTTATGCGCTTCGCGTCTGGCTCACCGACCGCCCGGGGGCACTCGGCGCTGTAGCCGGCAGCATCGGCTCCGTCGGGGGTGACCTGGTGGGCATAGACATTCTTGAGCGTGGGGGTGGCCGCGCCATTGACGAGCTCATCGTGTCCCTGCAAAACGAGAGCGATCTCGATCTGCTCATCGCCGGCCTCTCCAAGCTGGACGGCGTCGACGTTGAGGACGCGAGAGTCGCCGGCGACGGGGTTGCCGATCCTCGACTCGATGCCCTCGAGACGGCGGCGGCGCTCGTCACCAAGAACGCTGTCGGACCGTTACTGTCGAGCTTGGCGACCAGCAGCAGGCGAGACTTCCAGGGCGACTGGGCGACCGTCGTCGACCCCGACGCCGCCGAGCTTCGGTCGTCGGTCGGGACGGTACCGCCTGGAGCCTGGCTCAAGGCTTTCCTGGCGGGTAGCCGAGCGTCGGTGGCGCCGCGGTCAGGCGACGGGGGACCCGACGACGTCGCATGGGCGGATCTGGACGTCGCCGGCCTGGTGCTGGTGGTGGGACGCCAGGGCCGGCCGTTCCGTCTCAGGGAACGCCGCCAGCTGAGCGCACTCGCCCGCATCGCCGACGCGCGTTGGGCCGAGCTGACAGCGCGTGCCCCTCGAAGGTCGTGGCAGTTGTCGGGACCGAACTAGGAATTTTTTTCCCTAGGTATCGTTCCAGGCGCGCGAACGTTCGAGTGCCCTGGCCCAAGTTTCGTAGCGCTCTGCGATAGCGACCAGCGCGGCCGGATCTGTCGAAGGCGACGACGTCCGGGTGCACGACCATACCTTCGAGATCTCCGCGGTCGACGACCAAACGCCCTCTGCGAGCCCAGCGAGGAACGCCGCGCCGAGAGCGGTCGTCTCGGCGATTGCCGCCCGGCGGACGTCGATACCGAGAAGGTCCGCTTGGAAGTCGAGGAGCAGGTCCATCACCGACGCGCCGCCGTCCACCCGGAGCTCGCGTGGGGAGCGACCCGACGCAGACGCCATGGCCCTAACGACGTCAGCGGTCTGGTAGGCCATTGCTTCCACGGCCGCCCGAGCCAAATGTGCACGGCCGACCCCGCGGCTTAGGCCCACGATGGTGCCGCGGGCGTGCGGATCCCACCAGGGGCTCCCGAGACCAGTAAACGCCGGGACAAAATAGACACCGCTACTGTCAGGCACTGACGCTGCCAGAGGGCCGATTTCGGCGGCAGTAGAGATGACACCAAGCCCGTCGCGAAGCCACTGCACCGCTGCCCCCGTTACGAATATCGATCCTTCGAGGGCGTAGCGAACCGACGACGAGTCTAGCGAGCCGACAGCCCAGGCAACCGTCGTTAGGAGGCCGTCGAGGGACTTAGGGCGCGTCTCGCCGACGTTCATCAGTACAAAGCTGCCGGTGCCGTAGGTGTTCTTCGTCATCCCGTCGTCGAAGCACGCCTGGCCGAACAACGCCGCCTGCTGGTCACCTCCGATGCCGCTGATGGGTATCCCGGCGGGAAGGCCGGGAATTACGTCCGGCGCGCTTCGGCCCGCCCTCGCGCTGCTCGCCAGGACCTCGGGCAGGACGGTGGCGGGCACGTCGAAGAGGTCGCACAACTCGCTGTCCCAGTCGAGGCGGTCGATGTCGAACAGCAAAGTCCGGGACGCGTTGGTGACGTCCGTTGCGTGGCATGCGCCGGCGGTGAGATGCCACAGCAGCCACGAGTCGACCGTGCCGAACGCGGTGGCGGGGGACACGTCCACGCCGCCGGGCCCGAAGATCCACGCGAGCTTCGTCGCGCTGAAATACGGGTCGAGGGTTAGGCCTGTCCGGGCTCGTACGAAGTCGAGGTGCCCCGCTTCAATGAGAGCCTCGCAGCTCCCGGCGCTGCGGCGGTCCTGCCAGACGATCGCCCGATGCAGTGGCCTTCCGTCACTTTTGTCCCACACGACGACGGTCTCGCGTTGATTGGTAATCCCGATAGTCGCGACAGGCTCGGAGATGGCCGCAAGCGTCTCCGCGACGGTTGCGACGACGGCGTCCCATATGTCGGAGGCGTCGTGCTCGACCCAGCCTGGGCGGGGAAAATGCTGCGGGAACTCCCTATAGCTGCCCGCCACGATCTCGCCCGCCTCCGAGAACGCCAACGAGCGCACCCCGGTGGTGCCTGCATCGATCGCCAAGACAACAGCCATGCTCTCACGTTAGTGGCCGACGTCTCTCGGCGCCTTAGGCTGCCGGATTCATTTACCACCGTCGATGCGGCCGCGCAAGGAAATGGGTCCCTGGCGCGACCCCCCGTCGAAGGGGCGGGGACAGAGGGGTCGGCACCAGGGTAAAGCCGCCGAGGGGGCAGCTTCGGCGGCTCCATCACGACGATACCCGCGTCCGGGGGTAATGAGACGACAGTTTCGCCATATTTTCGAATTCCACAGGGACTTTTTGAATTGCCCCACGTCATCCACAGCTTTTAGGTACTAGTGCTCCACAGGCGAACCGTCTTAGGGTGGAGGCGTCGGATCCCGGCGTCGCGTTCTTTCTTGCAAAAAGTATTGACAAGGACGTAGTTACCGTGTTGTAATTCGTAGCCCCATCTTGTGGTGGTGGGGTGCTGTCGGCCAAGCACACCACTACAGATTGTGTTTTCGTAAAATGGTACCTTCAGGAGGAAAGCGGCATGTCTCTAGCACCCGAGCGCACCGGGATCGGCATCTCACGGTATTTCACCATCGCCGGCGGTGATCCTTACGCATCGGTCGAGTGGGAGCTCCGTGACGCCAGGATCGTGCACTACGCCACCGGCGCAGTCGCTTTCGAGCAGACCGGCGTCGAGGTGCCAGAGTCGTGGAGTCTGAATGCCACGAACATTCTTGCTCAAAAGTACTTTCGCGGGACCCTCGGTGAGGAGGGACGGGAGTGGTCGCTCCGCCAGGTCGTCGACAGGGTGGTGGACACGATCACTGCGTGGGGGCGC
>JAKAZH010000124.1 GCA_021815935.1 Actinomycetes bacterium | reverse complement strand
GTGACGCGCCGGCATCTTGGAAGACCATCTGCGGGTCGCCTGGAACTCCGAACTCGACCGAACCGGAGTCGACCCTCAAAAGGCCGGCGATTGCTCGGAGCAAGGTCGACTTGCCGCTGCCGCTTTCGCCGACCAAGGCGACTACTTCGCCGGGGGCGATCTCGAGGTCGACACCTCGCAACGAGTGCAACGGGCGCCGGCGCCGACCCCGTCCGACAGAGAACGTTTTGGTCACGGCATGGACCAATACGGCTAGCCCAGTCGGGTCTTCACGCTGCGGCCAATGCGCCAAAGCTCCGTCAGTGACCTCCGCCAAGGATCCAGCCCGGGCGCAGGCCACTTGGTGACGTCTGCGAATCTCCACCGGCTCGGGGATCGACCGGCGACACAGGTCCTCGACGAAAGCGCAACGGGCACAGAAGGGGCAGCCTTCCGGCGGATTCGTGGGATCCGGTGGCTCGCCGGCGAGGGAGACCACCGGTCGGTCACGGTCACTGAGCAGCGTAAGCCGTGAGCGCAGCAACCCGTTGGAATAGGGATGCACCGCCCGCTCCAAGATGTCCGCCGACTCGCCTACCTCCATCAAACGGCCGCCGTACAAGACGGCGATTCGGTCCGCTACCTGGCTTGCAACACCGAGGTCGTGGGTGACAAAAAGCATGGCCATCCCGAGGTCGTCGCGCAGCCGTCGCAGAAGCCGGAGTATCTGGGCCTGCACTGTGACATCCAATGCCGTCGTCGGCTCGTCGGCGACGACGAGCCGAGGTGTTCCAGCGATCGCCATGGCAAGCATGACCCGCTGGCGCAGCCCTCCGGAAAGCTCGTGGGGGAAACTCGACAGTCGCGCCGATGCGTCCGCTATCCCAACTGCATTGAGCAGACGGACCGCCTCGTCGGTGTTCCCAGCGACTTCTGCTACCTGCCGGCCGATTCGCATCGTGGGATTGAGCGAGGTCATTGGGTCCTGGAATACCGCCCCGAGGTACCGCCTTCTCACAAGCCGCCATTCCTCGGCACTCCCGCCGGTCAGTTCCTGCCCGCAGACGTTGACGGTTCCTTCGATCCTGGTCGAAGCCTTGGGATGAAGACCGAGAAGGCTGAGTCCGAGAACACTCTTTCCCGAGCCGGACTCGCCCACGAGGCCGACGATCTCCCCGGGCGCAATCTGGAGCGTGACACCGCGCAGGGCATGGACGTCGCGGCCTCCCCGCCGGAACGTAACGCGGAGATCTTCCACTGACGCGACCGGGCCGACTTGCCCCACTGGGCCCGGGCCGCCGGCAAGACCGATGCTGCCCTGCGTCCCTGTCATCGTCACTTGGGATAAAGATCCGCAAGGATGATGGTGTGGGGAACAGCCCTCTGGTAGGAGATTCCCTGCAACCAAGTCGGGGCGACGACAGTGCCCTCCTTGTCAGCCAAGGGGATCCAGCATCCCGACTGGGCAAATGCCGTGCCGGCATTCTGGTAGTCGGAGGCGACCTGGGACGCGACGACAGCCGACCGGCCCTGGTCCAAAAGCGCGGTCCCGGCCGGAACGCTGCAGTTCAGGTAGTTCAGCCCGCCGGTGGGAGTCATGACGATACGCGCCCAAGTATCGGGGTTGTACGCATCAGGCCAGTTCGTCTCGATCAGCAGGTCCGGAAGTGTCGGGCCGGGACTTCCAGGCCACCCGTATATGGTGGCTTGGGGCACAGGAACCACAGTGACTTGGAGGCCGGTAGCGGCGAGTTGAGCTTGAAGCAAGTTTGCCATCTGCTGCGAAGCAGGATCGTCGGCTTGGTAGGCCAGTTGCACTGTCTTGGTGGCCAACTTCGAAACGGCCGCAGTGAGCGGCCCGGGATTGAATGTCGGGTCGAAGAGTGCTGTTCCACCAGAAACGATTCCAGCCGGATAGATCTGCGTTGAAACGGTGGCCCTACCAGGGAAGACAGCATTGACGACGCTTCCCCGATTGATTGCTTCCGTCAGATCGGTGCGTAGTGCCTGCGAGGCGAATATCCCTTTGGTCGGGTTGACCCAGATCATCGGCATCTCGAGGGTTGGCACCTCGGTCACGCTGAATCCCGGATTCGAACGCAGCGATTGGATCGCCGTGCCGGGAAGGTAGTCGTTCATAATGAGGGAGAGCTGACCTCGTTGCAATAGAAGCTGCTGGGTCGACATATTGGGGACGATCGACACGTTGACAGTGGTGTAGTAGGGCTTCGGACCCCAGTACTGGGGAAATGCTTCGAGGACGTACTTCTGGCCGGGCACCACACTGGCGATGGTGTAGGGCCCGGTACCGACATCGTGGGTCTTGAGGTACGTCTGGTCATAGTGGCTGCCGGCATGGGACGCCAAGGCGGCGGGACTCTCCATCTTCGGTCCGTAGGCCGAGGCCAAGTAATCGAGAAACGCGCTATTAGGGCTCTTCAGATGTACCACTGCGACTGATGGATTGGAGGAGTCGACAGAAGCGACATCGCTCAGCATGTACGCAGGGGCCTGGTTGACGGCGGTCCTACGCTTGAAACTGGCGGCCACCGCTGCAGAAGTGAAGGGAGTCCCGTCGTGGAATACCACACCTGAGCGCAGATCGAAAGTGTAGGTCAGACCGTTCGAGGAGACAGTGTAACTGCTTGCCAGGTCAGGGATGATCTGGTGAGCCGTCGTGTTCGGAGCGTACTGTAAGAGGCCTTGGTACACCGAGGTCGTGATCGCCAGGCCCTGCCCGGCATAGAAGACGTCGGGATCGGGAGGCTGGGTATCGGCGGTGAACGCGACGTTTAACACGTGGGATGTGCTGAGAGGTGGACCCGATGCCGATTTCGTTCCGCTACCACACGACGCAAGTACTACGGTACCTGCCGCAAAGACAGCTACTGCCAGTCTTCTGCGGTCAGATCTAGGCGCATCCGGGTGCGGAGATGCTCTCCGCAGGCTGCGGGTATTGACAAAGGCCATAGTCTTCTCCTCATGTAGTGATCCCGTTTGAACGACAAAAGCCCGAGAAGCCGATGTCGACCTCCCGGGCTTTTGTCCCGCCGTGTCACGGAGTCACTCCGTGTGCACCTCTCGGACCAGCCACCGGAATCGGCGCGGAACCCTAGGTGCATTCATATTCAGTTGGTCAGCCTGCTCAGTGTCCGAAAACTCCTTTCCCGTCGATCTGTCACCCCGTCAGCGTTCCGACACCGACGGCGGATACCTTTGGGGCTGAGGGTTTTGATTTCTATCTCAAGGTTAGGCGAGCGGGGTTTCCGAGGCGTTTCGGCATTGTTACCGGGCCGTGAACAAGCAAATGGCTGACCAGACCACTTCCACTGATCCTCGCGACGACGAATCCGGCCTTAAGGCGCTGAAAGGAAGTCGTCGATCAGAGGCGCCGCCGCCTCGGGCCGCTCGACGAGAAGGAGATGGCCTGCGTCGGCGATTATCGTCAGCTTCGAGCCGGAGATGAAGCGGGCTATCAGCTTCGGGTTGAACGTGTCCACGATCGGGTCGTCGCCGCCGGCGAGCACCAGCGTGCGGGCTTTGACGAACGGTAACCCGGGCAGTGTCGAATACCCGGCCAGCGCCGTTAGCTGCGCAATGTAGCCGAGCGGGCTCGGAGGCCGGCCCATCCGGCTCTGGGCGTGCGCCTCCACCATCGTCGGGTCGCTTCGATACCGGCCGCCGTAGAGGCTCGGTGCGACGCTTCTGAAATACGAGCGGGAGTAGTAGCGTCGCGGTGTCGTCAGTCGTGCCGCCACTTGCAAAGGCGGCGGTTTGCCGCCGAGCCCGACCGTCGTCGCCACCAGCACCAGACGGCGGACCACGCCGGGGTGTTGGATCGCCAAGTGCTGGGCGAGGATCCCACCCCAGCTGTAGCCGAGCACGTCGGCGTTCGCGACGTCGAGGCGGCGGAGCAGCATCCGCACGAACAGGGCGTTGAACCCCATCGTCGGCGGCAGCCACGAAAGGGCCGAGCTTCCCGTCCCGGGAAAGTCGAACATAATTAGCTGGCGCCCGTGGAGCTCTCCGGCTAGCGGCTCCCACATGTCGAGGTTGCCGCCGATACCCATGACGAGCAGGAGCGGGGGCCCGGATCCTACGATGCGGACACGGACACGCGTCGGCCCGACGTTTACGTAGAAGGATCCGGACTCGACTGTGGTCACCTCGGGGAGCTGGTCTTCGCTGCCCTACTGCGGGAACCGGCCACGAAGCACTTTCTTGTCGAACTTGCCGACCGCTGTCTTCGGTATCTCGTCGACCGTCTCGATTCGGTCGGGGACCTGCCAAGCGGCGAAGCCGGACCCCTGAAGATGGGCCCGGACCGCTTCGGTGGTCACTTCGCCGCCGGCGGCGACCACGACGCAGGCGAGGGGGCGCTCGACCCAGCGGTCGTCGGGGATGGCTATCACTGCCGCCTCGACGACGCCGGGCATCGCCATGATCGCAGCCTCCATGTCCACCGAGGAGATCCACTCCCCGCCCGACTTGATCAGATCCTTGGTGCGATCGGCGATGACAAAATAACCGTCGGGGCTGCCGATCGCCACGTCTCCGGTGTTGAACCACCCGTCCTTGGTGAAACTCTCGGCGCCCTGGCCGTGCAGGTAGCTGTCCGCTACCCACGGGCCGCGCACGTAAAGCGCACCCATCGACTCGCCGTCGAAAGCGACGTCGCCGTCGTCGTCCCCCCGGATGGCGATCTCGACTCCCGGCAATGGCATTCCCGCCTGCCCGCGCACCCTGGTCGAAAGCTCGGCGTCGTCGAGGTCTCTCATCCACTCCTGCGGCCACGACATGCTCGCCAGCGGCGAAGTCTCGGTCATCCCCCACGCCTGGATGATCTTCAGGTCGAAGTCCCGGCGGTAGCGTTCGATCAGCGCCTTCGGCGGCTGGCTGCCGCCGCAGACGATGTGTCGGAGGTGCTCGGGGCGGGGCTTGCGTGCGAGCGTGTCCGCCAGGGAGATCCACACTGTCGGCACCGCTCCCGTCACCGTCACCCGTTCGCCGAGGAGGAGATCAGCGAAGGGCTCGGGAGCGAACGCCCCCGCGTAGAAGACCAGCTTCGAGCCGACCGCCACGCCTGCGTACGGCATACCCCAAGCGTTGGCGTGGAACATCGGTACCTGTGGCAGCACGCAGTCGGCAGGACCGATCGCGATCCCGGCCATCGACGAACAGGCGAGGGCATGGAGAAAGGTCGACCGGTGCGAGTACACGACCCCCTTCGGACGTCCGGTCGTCCCCGACGTGTAGCAGATACCCGCCGGGGACCACTCGTCTATCTCCGGCTGCTCGAAGTCCGCCCCCGCATCCTCGAGGAGCGTCTCGTAGGCGAGGCCGCCCTCGACCCCGTCGGCGGTCTCGGAAAGCACGACGACGTGGCGCACGCCGGGGGTCATGGGAAGGACCTGGCTCATCAGCCCTGTGAAGTCCGGGTCGACCAGCACCACCGAGTCCTCGGCGTCGTTGATCACGAACGCCAGCTCCTCAGGGGACAGTCGCACGTTGAGGGTGTGAAGCACACGGCCGGCGCACGGCACGGCGAAGTACGCCTCGAGGTGGCGGTAGGAGTTCCAAGCCAGTGTGGCTACTTTTGCCCCTACAGGCACGCCGAGCTGATCGAAGACGTTCATCAGACGCTTCGCCCGAGCCGAGAAATCGCTGTAGGTGTAGCGGTGCAGCGAACCGTCCGGCAGGCGGCTCACGATCTCGCCGTGGCTGTGATGGCTCGCGGCCCCGTTGAAGAGCATCCAAGTGCTAAGCGGCATGTCCATCATGGCGGTA
>JAKAZH010000123.1 GCA_021815935.1 Actinomycetes bacterium | reverse complement strand
GGGCACACCAAGGGCACACCCGAACCTTGCCGGACCGTCCACCGCTGCCACGACCCCCTTGACCTGCACTTTCGAGCACCCCCAACGGGATTCGAACCCGTGCTGCCGCCTTGAAAGGGCGGTGTCCTAGGCCGCTAGACGATGGGGGCGGGACGCCACAGCCTACAGTTCCGCACCGCGCCCCGTAAGCCGACGTCGAGCCGGCCACGCCTCGGCGGTTAAGATCGACACTGCGCTCAGAGGTTCGGCCGGCGGTGCGCCCACGGGGCGGCCTCTTCGAGTTGTGCAGCCACCTGGATGAGAAGATCCTCCCGGCCGTAACCCGCTACGAGGTGTATCCCGACAGGCAACCCCTCGGAGCTGACATAGAGCGGAAGCGAAATCGCGGGCTGCCCGGTTACGTTGAACTGCGGCGTATAGGGCACTAGCTCGGCGACTGACCGCTGGCCGGACAGGGGGTCGCCGGGCGGCGGTTCGAGCTCGCCGATCCGAGGCGGTAGGCCGCCGAGAGTTGGGGTGAGAAGCAGGTCGTGGGTCGCCCAGAACGCACCGAGCTGTCGGGTGAGCGTCGCGCCCGCCGACATGGCTTCCGCGTACTCCATGGCGGTGAAAGCGGAGGCCGCTGCCGCCATCGCCCACGTCAGAGGTTCGACGTCGTCGGTCGTGAGATCCCTGCCGAGTTGGCGGGCGACGCCGTCAATCGAAAGTTTCGCCTTGACTGCCCAGCGCACCATAAATCGCCGCGACGTCTCGGGGTCGACCTCCGGCCGGTCGGTACTTACGTGATGGCCGAGGGACTCGAGGATGCCGGCGGTGTGAGCGACCGCGGCGGCACAATCGGGGTGCAGCCGACCCGCAGGATTTGAGTCGACCATCCCTACTTGGAGCCCTTTCGGGCGAATCCCGAGTTCCGCGACGTACGGTCGAAGTGGGGGAGGGGCGATCACCATGTCACCGGGTCCGGGTCCTCGCCCGACGTCGAGAAGTGCCGCGGTGTCGCGAACCGAGCGCGCCACCACATGCTGAACCGAAAGGTCACTCTCGTCGCGCCACGGCCCGAGGGTCGTCCGGCCACGGGACGGTTTCAAGCCGACGAGGCCGCACATGCTCGCAGGGATCCGTATCGAGCCGCCTCCGTCGCTCGCGTGGGCGACGGCCACCATCCCTGCAGCGACGGCGGCAGCGCTACCTCCGCTCGAACCGCCTGGGGAGTGGTCCAAGTTCCACGGATTACGGGTGGCGCCATACGCGTGGGGTTCGGTGACGGGCAGGATTCCGAACTCGGGCGTGTTGGTCCGACCGAGGAACACGAAACCGGCTCGGCGGAACCGGGCGATCAGCCAGCTGTCCTCGGTCGCTGTCCAACCGGCGGCTTTGAGGGCGGCGTTGCCTTGATGGGCCGGGTCGCCGGCAGACTCCGCATTCAGGTCCTTGACCAAGAACGGGACTCCGCGAAAAGGCCCGTCCGCCAAGCCGGAGTCGACCTCCGACAGAGCCCGCTCGAAGCGGCGATGGATGACGGCGTTGACCCGGCCATCGACTGCCTCGATGCGCTCTATCGCTGCTTCGGCGAGTTCCCGGGCACTGACCTGCTTCGACGCAACCAGGTCAGCTTGGTCGGTAGCGTCTTTCCAAAGAAGCTCCTGCAGGTCTTTTGTCATGGCGGTCATGCTATGCCGCCGTCAACAACGGCGCCCGTGGGAAGCGCCCCGCACCAGCCGAGCGCAATTCTTTACTCGCTCTGACCAGCTCGCATATCCCAAAGAGTTCCGTCGGGGGTGTCCCTGACCTCGATACCGTTCGCCACTATCGCATCGCGAACCCGGTCTGCGTCTGCGTAGCGGCGATCCGAACGAGCGGCTGCCCTCTCCGCCAGCAATGCCTCGACGAATCCTCCGACCACGTCGCGGGGATCGCGTGCCCCCGTTCGCGCAAGGTCTCCGAGGCGGACGACCATGCGCCGCATGGCGGCTCTCGCCCTACTCAACGACGCCGACTGGATAGTGTCAGCAGACCAGGCGACAATCGTGTCGTCGAGCTCCAGCAGGGTGCGCACGGCACCGTCGACGTCGCGATCGGCTATGCACGAATCGAAAGCCGTCTCCAATCGGCGGGTGTCACCGGCGAGGATGTCTCCCCGTTGCACATCGGTGCCTTTTTGATCATTGCCAATCGGTCCGCCCGGACTACCGAGGGCTCCGACGTCAGTAGTGGCGGCATCTGCGGGCGAACCTGACGTCGTTTGTGATTTCGGTGAGTGTGAGTCGAGCGTCGCCGCCATCTTCGCCAGGTCGGCGATTGATATGACAGTGCCACTGTCGAATACCTGTGATTTACCCGATTTACGGACTGTAAGGGTGCCGTTTCCGACCACGGTGGCAGATCCGGCGTCTAGGTCCATGACGCATCCCGTGTGCTCGTCAATGCCGAGAACCCAACCGTTGGGACCCATTTGCGATTCGAGTCGGGAAAGGCGCTCTTCGCCCAGGTAGCAGAAGCGGGTGTCGTGATTGCCGCCCTCCGCGTTGTCGTAGTGGGGTATCACCGCCACTTCGGGCCCCAAGAAGTCGAGCAGGTTCAGCCCGTCCAACCACTTCGGTTCCTCTCCGACCTTGTAGATTTCGTAGACAGGCACCGTGTAGCGGCCGAGCGTGAGTGCCGCCGCACTCGCGAACACGACGGCACCACCGTGAGCCAGCTTGTCTGTCAGTAAGCCGGGCACGTCGGTCTGAGCCCATTGTCGAAGGGCGTAGCTCGGGCTTCCTGGGCCGGCGAAAACCCATCTGGCGGCACCTATTCGTGTGATGGCTTCCTGGCGGCGCAGCGGATCGTCTCGCGAAACGTCCCGGAGTTCGGCCACGTCTACGCGCCGACCGAGGCTCGTCGAGAAGTAGTCGACCGCTCGGGCGGATATGTCGGAGGCGTTCGCTTGGAAGCCGTACGGCGTGTCGAGGAGCACGGCGGGCGGCTGGGCGCCTCCCAAGGAGTCGAAGATCGCCCGGTGGGTCTTGACCATCGTCGGTGCCGTTTCACCCGATCCGAGTATCGCAAGGATGCGCGTCACGAGCCGGCGCCGGGGGCCGCGGGCTGCCGACTCGGATCGTCACTGGCGGTCGGCACGCTATCGAAGGTGTGCGAAGGCGGTGTGGATTCGCTTCGCTCAGGTGTGGCTTCGATCAGCGCGGCGACAAGAGCCGGGTACTGGGCGTGCAGATCGTGATCCCCTCGGACCCAGCGGACTTCGCAATTCGCCAGGGCCGTCGCCGCCGACGTGACACCGTGGCGCTTCCCGGCCATCCAGCGAGCGTTGGTCGGATCTTCGGCGACTATCAGGGTGACTGGGCAGCCGACGAGCCGGTACAACTCGGATGGGCGGTGCTCCCAGAGGTGGCGGAGGATCTGCAGATGATGCTCGAGGCTTAGCCACGGCCGGATAGTGGAGTCGTCGAGTACCTCCATGTTGGCGACCGACCCAGCGATCCCGGTTTCGGGCCAGTCTGGATGGTGCGAGCGTATCATCTCCTCGAAATCCCCGATTTTGATGCCGGTCAGCTTGGGTGGGGTCAGGGCTTCCTTGCAGGTCGGCCAGTCGGCGAAGTTTGCCGACAACTCGATCGTTCCCCCGTCCACGAGGACGAGCCCTGACAGCGCTTCGGGGTGGTGGGCCGCAAAATCCAAGACGACGTTGGCGCCCCAGCTTTGACCGGCGACGACCGGTTCGACCGCAGCCCAATCAAGGCTTGCGAGGACTGCGAGAAGGTCGGAGTTTATAGTCGCGAAGTCGTAGCCGACGTCGGGCTTGGAGGAGTGGCCATGGCCGCGCAGGTCGACTGCTGCCACAGGATGACCGTCCATAGCCAGCGAATCGGCGACACCACTCCACAAGGTGGCATTGGATGCGAGCCCGTGCACCAGAAGGGCCGGTCTCTCAGCTCCGTCCGGGTTCCAGGTGAGCACCGAAAGCTCGACGCCTTCACCGACGTCGACGAGGATGGGGGAGGGCGGGAATGGGCTCATGCCTACAAGTCTGCCTTGGCGCCGGTCTGTTTCGTCGCGCGATGCCGTGGGCGGAGCAGCACCGTCGTCGCTCCGGTTTGCATTTCCGGCGGGGCCGGCTGTTACCTGTTGCGCGCCATGGCGTCTATGGACTCCTCGAGTAGGAAGCTCAGCCACAGGTAGGCCGACTCTTCTTGGGATTCCGGCTGGCGTGGAGGGTCGTCCTCTTTGACATCGAGGTAGGTCCCGAGGACAAGTCGCATCGAGTTGATCGCAGCGACCCAAACCATCATCTTCTCCTCGTCGAGGTGCTCTTCCTTGATCGACTCGATTACGGTCTGACAATCCGTGCGGCGGCGTTCGACGAGGTCCTCCTGCATGAGCCGCCGGTATTCATCTTGGCGCTGGAGGTCGGCCGGTTTGCTGTAGGCGGGTGGGAACAATCGATGCAGCAGCGGTGCTTCGGGATCGTCGAGGAGCTTGAGCATCTGCTCCATCAACTCGCCGAGCACGCGACGCAGACTCTCGTCGAGCGAGATTTTGTACGTCGCGCTGCGCCCCTCCCATTTGACGAGCCGCGTGGTGAAGCGCGGGCTCAGCTGTCGCACTCCATCGTTGCCCACAATCCGTGTTCGTGGAGGCGGAAGACATCCATCTCGGCCTTCTCGCGTGATCCGTGCGAGACTATCGCCTTGCCCTTGTGATGCACGTCGAGCATCAGATTCTCTGCTTTCGCCTTGCTATAGCCGAAGAGCTTCTGAAGTACGAACGTCACATATGACATCAAGTTCACGGGGTCGTTCCAAACGATGACCTTCCAAGGCGCATCGGTAATTGTGATCGTGTCCGAATCAGCTTGAATCACCTCGGCCGGCGCCGACGAAGCCATCGTGAAGTCGTAACTCATGACCCGAGACCTGCGCTTGCTCGCGTTGGCGCGATGGACAGAGTGGAAGCGGAGGGCGTCGCAATGGGATAACACCAAAGACCTAGATAGTACCTGACTGCCGCTATAACGAGAAGGCTGGCGCCGGCTATGTGGATAGCAACGATGCCCACCGGGTCGCCGGTGAAGTACTGGGCGTACCCGACCGCCGCCTGGGCGCCGAGCGCGAGCAACATCACGAAGCTTCGCCTCATCACCTGGGGCGGGGCGCCGCTCTTCGACAGGGACCACACCATCGCCAAGGTGACTGCGAGGAAGACCTCGACCGAGGTCCCGTGAATCTGCGCGACCGTATGCAAGGAGAAGTGGTACCGCGGCGTGCCGGGTGCTCCGCCATGTGGACCGGTCGACGTGACCACCGTCCCGAGGCTCGCAACCACCACCAATGTGCACATCGTTGTTCGGGCGAGGGCTATCTGGCGCCGACCGACCATGGGGGTGGCATGTCCGGCTTCGTCGGGAAGCGCCGCTCGTTCGTGCAGCACGACCGCAACGGCGAGGAACGCCAGGCCAAGCAAGAAATGGACGCTGACCAGCAGCGGGTTGAGCTTGCTCAGCACCACAATGCCGCCGACGGCGACCTCTGCTGCAAGTCCCCCGACCATCGCCGCGGACAGCCAGGTGAGGTCTCTCCGGCGTGGCTCACGCCGGAGAGCCGCTACCAGGATTCCGATCGATGCGATCGTCGCGGCGGCGTTGATCAGGCGGTTCCCGAACTCGACCCAAGCATGGAACCGGAGCGGGGCGACAATGCTGGTGGAGGTGCAGTCGGGCCACGTCGTGCAGCCGAGCCCCGATCCGCTAAGGCGGACGGCTGCGCCCGAGATA
>JAKAZH010000122.1 GCA_021815935.1 Actinomycetes bacterium | reverse complement strand
CGGATAAGTCGACGTTGATCTCCACATGCTGATCAACATCTGGAAGTAGTCCGAGAGGGGTCAGCACTTGTAGCCGCTGGCACGGCCGCGGTGGGGAATCGTTCGTATAGGCAGCCAGCGTGCCAGAATGGCGGGGCGAGATGTAAGGTGCTGCGACGACGCCGCATTTAGTGTCGGTGACACAGGCAACGGAGGCTGTCCATGACGACACAAAGTCGTGGGCGGCAGCCCACTCGGCGGCGGGGGAGTCCCCCCTCCGACACGAGAGCACGAGGTGCAGGTCAGAGGCCATTTCCGCTGGTTGCGGAGTGGCCTTTTTTGTTGCCTCGAGCCAGTCCAATTCGGATTATCGCGCGTTGCCTTCGGCGCTCGAGCAGGTCCGTCCGCCGTTTCTGGGGGTCGCGTTCTGTCAAGAGCGCTTCGAGGGGTTGGGCGAGGGCGGCTGTGTCGGCGTCGAGCGGGGGTAGAGGGGGGCCGAGGTGGCGAGGCCGGAGGGTGTGAGGCGCTGATCGGATACGAGTTCGGAGAGGACTGAGGCGACGTTGTTGAGGCCTCCGGCGTCTTGTGGCAGCGACGCCGGGTCTAGGGCTGTGGTTTCGGGGGTGGCGACTCGTACCTGGCCTTTGGCCGAGTTGGGCAGCACTGTAGGGAACCTGTCGAGCTTCGCCCGACTGTAGAAGCGCAGCTTCACCCGGCCGAAGTCGCGGTCGGTCACTTGTTGCTCGACCATGACCTGGAACACTTGGGGTCGTTGGTGTGCCGCGCCGTGCAGTTCGGCTGCCGATAACAGCCCTATGTAGTAGCGCCTCTCGCCGGGCAGCGGGGACGTTGCGCGCCCGCACATCGATTCCACGGCCCCGAGAGGCACCCACAACCCGGTGTGAGTCAAGGTGGGACTCCATGAGCAGTCCGA
This sequence comes from Actinomycetes bacterium, assembly GCA_021815935.1. The sequence goes on along the minus strand of JAKAZH010000122.1, from coordinate 4,883 downwards.
ACTGTCCCGGTGCCGATCGGTATTGGGACTAGATGGTTAGTCCGCTGCGTCGCCGATCGCTATAGGGACCGGCACCTTCGCGACCTTCCGCCGTGTATTCAATAGTTGATTGGCCTCTGGTGGCTGAGGTCTGACCGAATACGCGGCCGTCGTTCCCGGCGGCGTTTGCTTCAGATGGCGCCGGACGCTGGGGGCTCGCCAACCGTGATGTGGTCCCGGTGGCGGAGTCGTTCGATGACCGGGGCGAACGCTTCCATATCTCGCACGACGTAGTACGAGATCCCCCAACGAGCGCGGCAGGCGGTGATGTGCTCGGCGATCTGGTCGTGGCTTCCTATGGCAAGGAACGGTGTCGAGAGTGCGTCGGCAGTGTTGAGGCCGGGAATTTTGGAAGCCAGCCGGCTCGCCGTCTTAACCCGGTCGTCGGTGACGACTACCGCTTGGACGACGGCGTTGAGTTCAAGGCTTTCAACGCGTTTACCGGCCTGCTCGGCAATCCATCCCACCGTCGCGTCAAGGCGATCGGGCTCCCATCTGACAGCATGAGCGTTCCCGTCGGACAAGGTCTCTCCGAGCATCGTAAGTCCAATGATGTCGGCGTGGCGAGCCGCGTGGCTGAGCGCATCCCGGCCGTTCACCCCAACCAGGATCGGGACGTGATCCTGCGCCGGTCTGGTCGTGGCCAGGTCGGCGAGGCGGTAATACTCGCCATCCCAGGTCACGCGTTCGCCGTCGAGGAGACGCCGGAGGACTTCGACAGACTCGCTCAGCCTCCGCTTGCGCATCGCTGGGGGATCGAAACCCAGTCCGGCAGCGAGGTATTCGGGGAAGGCGTGGCCGGCCCCGATACCGACCTCGAGCCGGCCGCCCGAGAGCCGGTCGAGGGTGGCGAGGCGCTGCGCCAATAGGCCGGGGTGATGGAAGTCGTTGTTCAACACCAGCGGGCAGAGCCGGATCCGCTCGGTCCAGCCGGCCGCGAACGCGAGCGGCTCGATCGCCGACAGTCCGGCGCCGAGATGATCGAAGGTGCACACCACGTCGAAGCCGGCCGCCTCCGCCTCCTGGACCTCCCGGCGGAAGACCTCGGCGGTGTCTGCTCGAACCTGGTAGCCGAAACGGAACGCCCGCACCTCCCCACGCTATCCGCTCGCTAGCCAAGCAATTTCTTTGCGACCTTCGGCCGTTGCGCCCGAGTCGCAAGCCGCCCTGTTCGTTCGGATACCCACCGTCCAAGCCCCCGTCTCGACGCCCGAACGGAACGTCTAGCTCAACGGTGCTGGCCATGCGACGGTCACCTCGCACAGTCCGAGGGCGGCGACACATCGACCCTGAACGTCTGGCGGTCAGGGCGAAGCCGTCGGCACGGGCGGAGCAAGCCGCCTAGTTACCGAACAGGCCGAGGCTCAGATGATCGGCGTGGCGCTGACTGTTGGGCGAGTCAAGCTAGCTTGGGTTATGCATCGATATGAGCTCGTCGCCGCGTGTCTTGACGGGCATCGTCGGGTGCTTGACACCATTGATCGCGTAAATGACGACGAACTGACGTACCCCAGTCTCTTGCCCGGCTGGTCCCGAGCCGACGTCATAGCTTGGCTTGCACTCAAATCCCAGAGCCACAGCCACCTTTTCGGCGGTCCGGCCGCTGGCGAGGTTCGAAGCCAATTCCCCGAAGGTTACGAGCAGGCCGAGATGATCCGAGGCGAAATAGTGCGGGGCGCAACCCATCTGCGTTCAACTCTTGCAGTCTCGTTCAGCGACCTTGAAGAAGCATGGGCCCGATTGCCGGACGGTTTGTGGGACAGCCAGGGTGTCACCTCGGCGGGACGACGTTCGATGACCGACATCGTGGCCCGTCACCTACGTGACGTCGAAGTGCATCACGTCGACCTCGGCGCCGGCTACTCGATCGTCGACTGGCCGGCCCAGTTCGTCGACACGGAATTCACCAAACGCCTGCCTGATCTCGGCGGCCGCGCCGAGCGGGCAGCCCTTCTCGCATGGCTACTCGGCCGCGGTCCTGCGCCCGAACTTGGACCGTGGTAGCAAAGCTGACTTCGGCTGCTGAGCCAGGACTCGAACCACGTCAGCCGGTACGGCCGGCCCACACCAGCGCGCTTGCCGGGCGAACACCTGCGCCGGCCCCAACGTATCTCTTCTGCTGAAGCGCAAGATGCTGTCAGAGCAAACGCCTAACAGCTAGTGCCCCGCTTTATAGTGTGACCTCTTAACTTAAGCGCTGAGCGATCACAGCCGGCGATCGAATCTGGCGTCTGCTATCGGTGTTGGAACTCACGTCCACAGCCGCTGGCATCTGAGCCTCGCCTGCTTTGGAGCAGGGTCCGGGCCGTCACCTAACCGGATGAGATGCCAGCCCCGAATTTCGTTTTGGGCGGCGAGGAATGCTGTTGCGATCCGGCGTTGTCATGTCCGGAAGGAGAGGTGACATACCGAAAGACCACCACAAGGAGAACCCGATGAACAGTGTGTACGGACTACTGATCCTAAACTCGGTTGCGGCGGTGATCACGCTCGTCGCTCTCATCAGAATCATCACCACCCCAGCGGCGCTATGGGCGCACCGATGGGCGTCCAAGGGCGCCTGGCTCATCGCCGCCTTGTACCTCGCCCCGAGCGCCCACTCGATCATCGTGCCTCTCGGCGCCTCAGTCGCTATCTGGCACACCCACAAGCTCAACCAGCCTCCATCGGGGCCCCCGGTAGACCTGCCGTTCGCCGCGGGCGTACCCGACGTCGACAACCAAGACAGCCAGTCATGAACCGCAACGGCGGCGGACCCCCAAGCGAGCGCTGCCACCGCTACGGCTACGAGAATTCAAACGACGGCAGCAATTACTGCTACGACCGAGACGATATTTGCGGCCCACTCGACTGGAGCGGTCGCCCCCAACGGCCGGTGCCCTGCGACGACAGGTGCCCATACGCAGACGATCCCGTAAGCCCGGAAAATCCTGCATGCAAAAGTCCCCTCGAGACGGTCGCCATACACAGATATCCGCCTAGCCGTGGAATCGAATCCCGAGACGGGAAGGACAACGGTGATGTCGATCGGGTCGTCGTCGTCCACGGCGACTGCTCCGAGATACTCCGCGAGGCCCTCACCTCGTGCGCGCTGACACCGGTGATCGCCACCGACGCCTGCGTCATATGGTTTCCGTCCCTCGCGACCCAACCGCAAGCGTTTCCGCAGCACCCGCCAAGCACCCGACGCCGCCCGCAGATTTGCGATCGGCTCAGTTTCCCGCCCACAAACAGGCCGGAGGATCAGCAGTGACCTACAACGAGAACACGGGCAATAGAGCACACGGACGTCCCCAGATCCCCGACCGGCTCGCTGTCTCACCGCGAGCCGCCGCCCAACAGCTCGGCGTTGGCCATGATGCCATCTACACCCTCCTCTACCAGGGCCGTATCCGGTCAGTGAAACTCGGAAGGCGACGGCTGATACCGGTCAGCGAACTCGAACGGTTCCTCGCCGACGAACTCGCCTGAAGGAACCCCGGCCACAGGTCCCGACACCTTCTCAGCCGTCCAGGGTCACGGCTCCAGCGAAGTTCAGCGGGGTTTGCAGAGTTCATCGGCCTGAGGGGCGCAGAGCAGCGGCCATTCGCTCGGCGGCGTCGCGTTTCATCCCCTCCGACAGATGCCCGTAAACGTCCTTGGTGATGTAGATAGACGAATGTCCGAGAACCTCGGACACGACCTCCAGCGGCACTCCCTGAGCGAGCATGACGCTCGCAGCGGAGTGACGCGCCTCGTGAGGATGCCAACGCCCCAAACCCGCCTGCTTCGCCAAACTCACGAAAGCCTTAGCGAAGTTGTCCGGGTCTATCGGCGTACCCACCGACGAGGCGAACACCAGCCCGTGATCGACCCACGCGCTGCCAGCGGCATGGCGCTGCTCAACCTGGCGCCGGGCGTGCTTGTCGAGCGCCTCGACCAGGCCCTCAGTGAGAAACAGCACCCGGCGGCTCCGGCGGGTCTTAAGCTCCGACAGCTCCATCCGGCCCTGCGCCCCGCCAGCGTAGCCTCCACTTGCCAAGCGGGCCGACTTACGAAGAGTGACCGCCTGGCGAACCCCTAAAGTGCGCCGTTCCCGGTCGAAATCAGACCACGCCAAGCCCAGCACCTCACCCCGGCGCAGCCCATACGACAACATAAGCAGATACGCCGCCTCCAAGCGGTCCCCCCTCGCCGCGTCGAGAAGCGCTCCCGCCTGCCCCACCGTCAACGCCCGGCCCTCCGGGTTAGACAAACGCGGAGGCTGCGACAGCGCCGCCACGTTGCGGGCCACCAGCCCCTCCCTCTCGGCCTGGCCGACAGCACGACGAAGTACCGCTCTCATAATCCGGATTGTGTTCGCCTTATAGCCCGCTTCCCGCTTGGCCGTCCACAGGGCATCCACATCAGCGACACTCAACCTCGCCAACCTCGTCCTTCCCAGGGCAGGCACCAAATGCAACCGGACAATCTGCGCGTAGTCATCCAACGTGCCTCCAGCCACCGAGCCTGGCAGCGTCTTGGAGACCCAACGGTCAAGGAAATCACCGACGGTCAGCTGATCGTCAGCGACAACCCCCGACTCCGCCTCACGCTGCACCCTGCGCATCTTCGCCAACGCCTCCGCCTGCGTCGAGCCCGTCACGTACTTACCCGTACTCCTCCCGTCAACCCAGCCGAGATCTACAACCCCCCTCCACCGGCCATCAGGACTGCGATACACGCTCCCGTCCCCCGACGCACGCCGACCCCTCGAACCTGACGCAACCGCCACAACACGACTCCTCCACTCACACCGAGAACAAACTCGGCACGCCTCGCTTGCAGGAACCATTTGTGGCTGCCAGCTGGCTGCCACGTCGGAC
>JAKAZH010000121.1 GCA_021815935.1 Actinomycetes bacterium | reverse complement strand
ATCGGCAATGACAGTGCCAGCGAATCGAGCTGGAAAGGAGTGTCGGCCGTGTTGGTGACAGATGCTTGCAGCGTGACGATCCCGCTTTCGTCGACGCTGAAGTCCACCGATGCCGCCAACCCGGCGTCCGGATCCGAGGCGATAGAATGCAGCCGGTCACACGACTTCGGCTGCTCCGCCTCGTCGATTGCAGCGTCGCCTTCCGGCCCTGGGACTTGTGTCAGCGTCCCGACGCCAAGAGCGCGATCTCGTAGCAGGTGCACGGACCAGCCACTGCCGTCGTGTCTGCGACCTGAGATGCCGAGTGGGCCCGCCTGGCCACGAAGCCGCTCGGCTACGACGGCCGAACGCTCGAAGTGGTCCAGCCCGGCGTGTGCGACTGCGGGCACAGTCACGCCAACCAAGGCGGCCGCCGCCTCGCTTGTCAGTGCGCCCAGGTCCGCGCCCCAGTACACGACCGAGGGAAGGCCTGGACCGGACCTGTCCAAAAGGACGGCTACACCGCCGCCGCGGAGGTAGGCGATCGCGTCTGCCCCGTCGCCGGCTGGGCTTGTGTTCACGAAGCGACCGTGTCGCGTCTCGCCCCGCCGGACGGCACAGCGACATTGCAGCGTGGAGAGGCGAAGCCGAGCCGGGCGAATGCTTCCTCGACTTCGGTCACAGCGGCGCTCAGATCGGCGGAGCTTATGAGAGCGACGACACTGCCGCCGAAGCCGGCACCGGTGAGTCGGGCGCCGAGCGCTCCAGCGAAGCGAAGGGCATCGACGGCGCAGTCGAGCTGCGGGCTCGACACCTCGAAGTCGTGTCGGAGTGACTCGTGGGACGCGTACATCAGCTGACCGAGACCGGCCCAGTCGTCGTTGCGTAACGAGTCGACTGCGGAGTTTACTCTGGCGATTTCCGAAACGACGTGCCCGGCACGCCGGCGCAGGAGCGGATCCCGCAGGGAAGCGATCGCCTCTTCGGAGTCGGGTGCCGTACGGTCGGCAACCTCGCGGAGCAACCCGACCCCGAGGAGGCGTGCCGCCTCCTCGCAGGAGGCCCGCCTGTCGGCGTATTCGCCGTCGACAAGCCCGTGAGCAGCCCCCGTGTCGACGACGAGCATGGAATAGCCGGCGCTCGACGGATCGAGCGGGATCTGCTCGATCTCGCAAGTCAACGTGTCGAGGAGCAGGGCGTGACCCGCCTCGGCACATGAGGACGCCATCTGATCCATGATCCCGCACGGGACACCGACGAAGTCGTTTTCCGCGTGTTGGGCAAGGCCGGCGCGCTCCGGAGCGGGGATGCGGGCGTCCGCTATATCTGCGAGCGCTCCTGCGGCGGCGCATTCGAGAGCCGCCGACGACGACAGTCCGGCGCCGACTGGCACGCCTCCGTCGACGACGATGTCAAGCCCGGGCACTTCGACGCCTACCCGGCCGAGCGCCCAGATTACGCCAAGGACATACGAGGACCAGCCGGAGAATCGGGGCTGTTCGTCCAAAGCAGCGCCGGCACCTCGCCGCTCAAATGAGCGAACGTCTTCGAGCTCTGCTTCTACCGGTTCGTCGGGGAACTGCCGTGAGCTCAGACGTACAACGCGGCGGTCGTTCGCCGCTGCTGCAATGTACGAACGTTGCTGGATGGCGAAGGGAAGTACCGGCCCCCCGTTGTAGTCGACGTGCTCGCCGATCAGGTTCACCCGGCCCGGGGCCGACCATATCGTGGCAGGCTGACCGCCGAATGCCGCTTTGAAGGATTCGGTAACTCGCAGTGAGTCCGGCTCGGATTGAGACTTCAAGCTAACGCTCCCGGCCGGCGCCGACGTGATCCGAGATTCGTGTCACATCCCCCGGCGAAACATCGGTACGGGTCGGGACGACTACCAGTTCTCCGACCGCGTCTGCGAGCACGCTGCGTGCTTCAACCGATATAGCGTCGTCGGTGACGAGCACATCTGCCTCCCCGAGAGACGCAAAGGTGGATAGGCCGATCTCTCCCCATTTGGTGTGGTCGGCGAGGACTACGAGACGCCTGGCGGCTTCGACGAGCGCCCGGTTGACCTCGGACTCGGTGAGATTCGGTGTCGTGAACCCGGTGCGCTCAGCCATGCCGTGGACGCCCATGAACACCGCGTCGAAGTGCAGCGACCTGACCGTGTTGAGGGCGATCGGCCCGACCAGGGCGTCTGACGGCGTGCGCACCCCGCCGGTTAGGATGACAGTCGGCTCGATGTTCCCCGATGACCAAAGTACGTCGGCGATGCGGATCGAGTTCGTCACTACGGTAAGGCCCGCAATGCCGGGAAGGTGATGCGCAAGGGCGTATGTAGTCGTCCCGGCCGACAGCGCGATCGCAGACCCGGGCATTATCATGGCTGCTGCTGAGCTGGCTATGAGGTCTTTCTCGCGCAACTCCCTGTTGGCTTTAGCTTCGAAGCCGGGCTCCTCGGTCGAAAGGTGGCCGCTGATCGTCGCGCCGCCGTGTACCTTCTCGAGCAGACCCTCACGTGCGAGAACGTCAAGGTCGCGCCGGATGGTCATATCGGAGACGGCGAGCATCTGGGTGAGTTCTGAGACCCTCACCCCACCGGAGCGTCGGACCTGGTCAAGGATGAGGGACCGTCTTTGTTTCGCCAGCATCGTCAGCCTTAAGGATAGATCCCGTCGAACCTGGTTGCGTTACTACTGCGAGACGTGCAGGTCGGAGTTGAGGTCACCCCACGAGGATGTTCGTGGAAGGACCTCGACGGCGCCGCTCAGGCTGTTACGGCGGAACAGCAGCCCGGAGCGCCCGCTCAATGACCGTGCTTTCATCTTTGTTCCGTCCGGCAGCAAGACGACTGTCCCTGCCAACAGATACAGTCCCGCTTCGACGACGCAGTCGTCTCCGAGGGCGATCCCGAGCCCGCTGTTCGCGCCGAGGAGGCAACGTTCGCCTAGCGCCACCCGTTCCTTGCCGCCGCCCGACAGCGTCCCCTGGGTGGACGCCCCTCCACCGACGTCCGAGGCGTCGCCTACCACGACTCCTTGGCTGATCCTGCCTTCAACCATCGCTGTGCCGAGAGTTCCTGCGTTGAAGTTGACGAAACCCTCGTGCATTACGGTCGTGCCCGAAGCGAGGTGGGCGCCGAGACGCACCCGGCTGGCATCAGCGATGCGAACGCCCGGCGGGACTACGTAGTCCGCCATTCGCGGGAACTTGTCGACCGAGTGCACTTCGAGGTGGAGGCCCGCCGAGGCCGCCTTCAAGCGGACCGATGGCAGGTCCGCTGGGTGTACCGGCCCAAGCGAGGTCCACGCTACGTTCGGGAGGATCCCGAAGATACCCTCGAGGTTGACGTCGTTCGGCACGACGAGACGGTGCGAAAGGAGGTGCAACCTCAGATAGACGTCGTCGACCGCAGCCGGCGGGATGTCGAGATCTTCAATGAAAGTCCGGAGTGCGACCCGGCGCACGCCGCGCATCGGATCCTCATGGTCGCGCTTCGAGGCGGGCGACGTGGCTGCGCCGTCGTGGGACGCTGCGGGCGGGTCAGCGTCGGACTCAGGGGGCGGCCCGAGCGCCGGCGCCGGGTAGAACGCCTCCAGGATCTCGCCCTCCCTCCAAGTCGCGATTCCATCCGCCCAGGCTGGTCGTGGCATGACCCTGATAGTAGTGGGATTGCTCGCGAGCCACGGGCGGGGCCGGCGGCGCAGGTCCAGTCCTCTGCGCTGGCACCCTCGGCGCAAGCCTCGACGCGACCCCTACCATAGGAAGGTGCCTGAGAGCCCGGATTCGATGGCGCGCTCATCGCGAGGCCAAGGCGGCCGTGCTGCCGGCACTGACCTGCGTTTCGTTGTCCTGGCGGCCGCAGTCGCTTTGGAAGCTGTCGGTGTAGGTGTCCTTTTCCCACTGCTCGCGAGGATCCAGCGAAACGATCACCTGCCGACTTACGGCCTCGGGATGATGTCCGGCGCAAGTTTCTTCGCCGGCCTCGTCGCGCAACTCGCGGTCACCCCGCACCTGGACGGGGCTCGCGCCAGGCGGGTTCTGTTCGCCGGCCTGGCGCTCGGGGCGGCGTCGCAGGTTTGTTTCGCGTCAGTGGGAAGTCTGTGGCTTCTCGTGGGGGCCCGCGCCGCGGGTGGTGTGGCGTTCGGGATCCTTCTCCCGGCGGCTCTGCGCCAAGCAGGCGCAGGACGTGTCGGTGCTGAGCGCGGCCGGCGCCTCGGGCGCATCTCGGCGTCGATGATGGCCGGGATCACGATCGGACCGTTGCTTGGAAGCGTCCTCTACTCCCTCGGCGGTATCCGGCTTCCATTCCTGGCGGTTGGTTTTCTCCTCGCTGGCGTGCTTGGCGCAGCCGTGGTGGTGGACCGGCCCGAGCCGGGCAGGGATCCACCCGAAGCGCCCGGTGCGAAGGAGAGCTGGCAGCTGCGAGGGATCCCGATTCGCATGGTGGTCGTCGTCTTACTCCTCGGCGCTGCTTCGCAGCTGCCCAACGGGTTGTACGACGCGCTGTGGTCACGCCTGCTCACCGATCGAGGCGCGAGCGCTCTTTTGATCGGGCTGAGCTTGACGCTGTTTGGAGCACCGTTCGTGGTGCTCGCACCGCTCGGGGGTCGCCTCGCTCTGCAGCGAGGACCTTTGCTGTGTGCAGCGGTTGCGCTAGTGGTCGCGGACTGCTTCATGGCGAGCTACGGGTTCGTGCCCTCGCCTGTGGTGATCACCTTGCTCGGTGTCGCCGAGGCGTGTGTGCAGGCGGTGGCCGTCCCCAGCGGGTATGCGCTGGTTGGCGAGGTCTTCCCCGACGAACGGGCGGGTACCGGCCAGGGCTGGTTCGGCGCCGCAGGAACTGCAGCGGCCGGTATCGCAGCTGTTACGGGCGCGCCGCTTTATGCGACGGTGGGTTCGGGGGCGGTTTTCGCCGGGGGCGCCGCGGTTAGCGCAGCTCTCGCAGCGTCGGCGGCGGCTACAGGGCTTCGACGACGTCGACGGTGATCTCGCCGAGGCCGGTGATCCGGCTGACAAGCCTGTCTCCTGCACCCATGTAAATCGGCGGGTCACGGCGATTGCCGACACCGGCTGGAGTCCCGGTGAAAATGAGATCGCCGGGCAAAAGCGTGCATACCGACGACAGGCGAGCGACGAGCTGCGGCACCGACCAGATCATCTTCGATGTACGGTCGTGTTGCATCACCTCGCCGTTGAGGCTGCATTCGATCTCGAGGTCGTCCGGGTTGTCGAGGGCACTGGGCGCAACCACGGCGGGACCTGTCGGCCCGAATCCTTTGAAGGATTTGCCGAGACTCCACTGCGGGGCAGCCCCGGCGAGTTGAACGTCGCGCGCGGAGAGATCCTGGCCGACCATCAAACCGGCGACGAAGCGCCAACCGTCCTGTTCTTTGGCCTTTTCTGCCTGGCGGCCGATGACCGCCACCAGCTCAACCTCCCAGTCCATACGACTCCCGACCGCTGCCACTGTGCTCGCGGGTCCGCCCAGGCAGCTCGGGAATTTGGTGAAGACCTGCGGCAACCCGTCGGTATCGTATCCGGCCTCGGCAGCGTGATCGCGGTAGTTGAGCCCGACAGCAAAAACCTGCCGGGGTTTCGGGACGGGCGGCCCGAGAAGCGACACATCGACGCTTCCCTCAGACGCAGGCTCAAGGTTCGTGGCCCACCCCCAGAAACGCTCCCAGTCCTCGAACAGTGAAAGCGGCTCCGGGCCGAAGCGACCACCGCTCGCGTCGAAGACGTCGAGCGCGCCCGAGTCCCACCAAAGCCAGGCGCGGCCGGCCAGGTTCGCTAGACGTGGGATCATCGTCGCCGGGTTGCTTCGATCCTC
>JAKAZH010000120.1 GCA_021815935.1 Actinomycetes bacterium | reverse complement strand
TTTTCCCCGGAGCCGAAAATCGCTCCCTAGTCACGACATAAGGCAGATTCAGACAAACGCCTGGATTGGGTCGTACGCGCAGACGACGAATCATTTAGTGCAATCACTTGCCCGCAATTGCCAATGACTGACCATCAAACGAGTTGTCTGCTGGATCTTGTCAGTTCGTGAGCAGCTGTGTGACACATGTCACAGACATTTCGATTGACAGAATCCTTGCGGCTGGCTAGCTTGTGGCACCGAGAAAAGACAAGGCATCCGGGTGACTGTCCTAGAGACCGCCGACAGGGCCGCAATGGCACCCTTCTCTTGCGCACCGCGCGATCGAGGGTAGCGCTGGTTCGTATCTCTTGTTGTTTAGGCGTCGGTCATGTACCGGCGCGATCACCGGCGCGCTGAGCTAAGGAGCTACACCGCGTGGCAACGAACGACTTGAACATGGACATACGTGAGGAATCATTGGTTGAAGGGTGCTCTGTACCGCAACCGACCCGAAAAGCGAGGATCTCGGGCCGCCCGGCGCCTGCACCGAGGCTGGTCCGCCAGGGCATCGGAAGGGCCCTCGGCAGTCTCGCTGTCATGCCTATCGGATTGGTCGCATCTGGAATAGTACCGACCGCACCATTCGCACCATCCGTACACCAAAGCACCCCGATGCGAGCATTACTGCCAACTGTCCAGCCCTCGCACTCCTACGAGGCGCGGCTTAGTTCGTCAGTGTCTTCGGCGGCGAAGTCCCAAAGCTCGACAAACACACTTGTCGGCCCTTCGCAGACAGGACCAAGCGGCATTGCCAGTGTCACCTCAAGCACTACTCAGAATGGCGCACCTGGCACCAGCCAGGGTGCGCTCGGACCTGTTACAGGATTCGGGGAAGCGTCCGGCGAGGAGTACGGGCAGCCGAGCAGCGGCCTCGCGGCTCCAGTCGTCGCCATTGCTCGAACCTCCGACGGCGGCGGTTACTGGCTTGTTGGAGCTGACGGCGGAGTTTTCGCGTTCGGCGACGCCACATTCCATGGTTCGCTTGCAAACACCCATCTCGCTGCTGCGATCGTCGCGGCGATTCCCACACCAGATGGCGGCGGCTACTGGCTTGTTGGAGCTGACGGCGGAGTTTTCGCGTTCGGCGACGCCACATTCCATGGTTCGCTTGCAAACACCCATCTCGCTGCTGCGATCGTCGCGGCGATTCCCACACCAGATGGCGGCGGCTACTGGCTTGCATCGGCTGTCATCGACGCTTCCAAGGCAACCCCGGCGCGCGCCGTGGCGGCACCTTCTGCGACGGCCGGTCAACCGCTCGGATCTTTCGTGGTCACCTGCTACGACCTGAACGGAAGGACGGCGAGCGGGGCGTTCACCTCGACGGCCACGGTTGCCGTCGACCCGTCGGTCATCGCACTCGGATCGGAGATCTACATCCAAGGTGTCGGGTACCGCTACGCGCAGGACACGGGCGGCGCAATCCGGGGGCGTCGCCTCGACATATGGGAACCGACGTACGCGGACTGCATGAGTTGGGGGGTACGTACCACAGGCGTGTGGGCGTCGGGATGAGGCCGACTGTCGAGTTGCGAAGTCGGCTGTAACGTCTGGGCGGATGATCCCTGACGCTGTTCTAATCCAGTCCTTCGGCGGCCCTGACGCCCCTCGTGACGTCGCGCCGTTCCTCGCCAACGTGGTTCGAGGCCGACCGGTCCCCGCTAGCAGGCTCGAACAGGTCGCGAGCCAGTACCTGAGCCTAGGCGGGGTCAGCCCACTGAACGATCTGAACAGGCGCCTCGCCACTCGCGTCGCGTCCGTGTTCGCCCGGCGCGACAGCTCGGTGGCGGTGTACGTCGGAAACCGTAACTGGAGGCCTTACCTCGCTGACACCATGCGGGAAATGATCGCGGCCGGAGTCCAAAGCGCGGCGGTGTTCACCACATCTCCGTACTCCTCCTACAGCGGGTGCCGCCAGTACATGGATGACCTCGACGCGGCCGCCGGGCAGCTCGGATCCGGCATCCCGCAGCTGAAAAGAGTAGGGCCCTATTTCGACCATCCCGGATTCCTCGACCCCCTCGCGGACGGCCTTGCAGAAGCGGCAGCCGCGTTGCCCGGGACGGTTCCTGTCCTCATGACCGCGCACAGCATCCCCTCCTCCATGGCTTCCAACTGCCAGTATCAGTCGCAGCTCGAATACGTGGCGGGGGAAGTTGCGACCAGGTCAGGCGTCGAAGCATCCCGGACCCGGCTCGTCTACCAGAGCCGCTCGGGGTCGCCTTCGCATCCTTGGCTGGGGCCTGACATTGCGGACGCGATCGACGAGGCGACAGCCGACCACGACACAGTCATCGTCGTACCGATCGGGTTCGTGTCGGAGCACATGGAGGTGCTCTACGACCTCGACGTCGCAGCGCGAGAACGGGCGCTCAGCCGAGGAGCCCGGCTTGTCCGCACACCCACGTCGGGAAGCGACCCTCGCTTCGCGGAGATGGTCTTCGAGCTTGTTCGCCGCGCGACATCCGAAACGACGCCCCGGCCGTGGTGCGGGGCCGGATGCTGCGAGGCCGCCACGTCCTAGTCGGGTGGGTTCCGGCTAGATTCGGAAAGGTGGACGACGAGGCGCACACCGAGGATCCAGTGAAAACGACCGTAGCCGCGCTCGAAGGTTTCCTTCCAAGACGCGATCCGGACGCGCCGGTAGCCGTCCTCGGGGCCGGCCTTGACGACTTGACGGCAGGGCGGAAGTATCTTGCGACCCTCGCCCCGGGCGGTTTCATGGTGCCGACTTGGCCTTGCGAGTTCGGCGGGATGGGCGTCGACAAGGATGGCGCGCAAGCGGTCAGATCAGCCGTGTCAATCTTCGAATCACCCGACCTCTACCCGTGGATGGTAGGCATCGACCTCGTTGGACCGACCATCCTCGTACACGGCAACGACGAGCAGAAGCGTCGCTGGTTGGGTGCAATCGCCGACGGAACCGAGATCTGGTGCCAGCTGTTCTCCGAGCCGAACGCGGGCTCCGACCTTGCCGGGCTGTCGGCGCGGGCGCGCCGGGACGGTGAAGGATGGCGCGTCACCGGGTCGAAAGTGTGGACTTCACGGGCTCACTACTCGAAGTGGGGCCTCCTCCTGGCCAGATATGACTCGTCACTACCGAAGCACGCTGGGATAGTAGCGTTCGGCCTGGACCTCACCTCGCCGGGTATAACAGTCAAGCCCCTCGTGCAAATGAACAAGGACGCGCATTTCAACGAGGTCTTCCTCGACGACGTGTGGATAGCCGACTCGGACCGGATAGACGAACCGGGACAGGGTTGGAGCGTCGCATTGACCTGCCTGAGCTTCGAGCGCGGTTCGCTCGGTGGCGGGCTCGGAGTCCGGCGCGACCAGGTCCTCCGTCTGGCGTCGATGATCCCCGCCGACGACGCCGTCCGCCGCGACGCCTGGGTCCGGGACATGGCGAACTTCGAGACCATCAAGATGAGCGATGCACGCACGAAGGCGTCGGCGAAGGCCGGTAAATCTCCCGGCCCTGAAGGCTCCGGGTCGAAGCTTCGTGGCACCGCCCTGGTCAAGTCGTTGGCCGACCTCGCTATGCAGGTGGAAGGGCCGGCCGCTACCGCCTACAGCGGCGACATGGATGACTGGGTCAAGATGTTTCTCGTCAGCCCGTCCCTGTCGATCCGGGGCGGCACAGATGAGATCCAGCGCAACATCCTTGCGGAGAGGGTCCTCGGGCTACCCCCCGAGCCGCGCTTGGACAAGCTGAAGGCATTCTCGGAAATCCCTGACGCAGGCAAGGCGGGTTAGGCCGGCGCCGGTGTGCGCGCTACGGGGAGCGCTTTGTGCCCACCTCTACGAGGTCGAGATTCGCCGGAAGCCTTCGATGAGGCTTCCTTCCGGTCGACCCGCAGCCTTCGCTTGGAGCGTCGCCCAGCTTCGCATCCGCTCCTCGAGTTTCCCGTCTTGGTCGGTGAGCTGGCTGACATGCGCACGCAACGCTGCCAGTTTCGCGTCGAAGGTGGCAGTGATGTCCACAAAGGTGTCAGCATTCTCTACGCCCATCATCCATACTTCGCCGACGGTGTGAGCTTCGAGGCCTTCAGCGCCGAGCTCGGGATGCGCGAACGGGTTCCTGGCGTCAGGGTACACCGCGCACAATGCAGCTTCACCGGCTGCCAGATGGTCGGGGTGACTGGCGAAGATTCGACCGTAGTTCCGCTCAGGCGATTGACACAGCACGCGCGAGGGGCGAACTTTGCGGATGACCCGGGAGAGGTCCCGACGCAGTTCGATCGACGCGGTGAGCCGTCCGTCGGGATAGCCGAGAAAGATCACGTCGCTGACACCGACCTTCCCGGCGGCTGCGATCTGCTCGGCCCGGCGGATCGGTCCGATCTCCCGGCGTGCCACGGTCGGGTCGAACCCGCCGGCGTCGCCGTCGGTGACCACGCAATAGGTGACCGAAGACCCGGCCGCTGTCCACGACGCCACCGTTCCGGCAGCTCCGAAATCCACGTCGTCAGGATGGGCGGTGATCACGAGTACAGTGTTGTCGTCCACGATGCTGGAACCTAGCTCACGACGGGACTGCAGATGTAGACGCCGCGGCTGCCCAGCATCACCGCCAGCCTCCGCAGGCGAGCATTCATAGGAGCAGAATTGTCCGGTACTACCACAGCATTCCCCGCCTACCGCGTCGCCGACGCTGCCCTCGCCGACTTCGGGCGAAGGGAGATCAACCTCGCCGAGGTAGAGATGCCTGGCCTCATGTCGCTGCGCAAGGAGTACGCGGGGCAAAAGCCGCTGGCCGGAGCGCGGATCAGTGGTTCGCTTCACATGACTATCCAAACCGCCGTCCTCATCGAGACCTTGGTGGACCTCGGAGCGCAGGTCCGCTGGGCGTCGTGCAACATCTTCTCGACCCAGGACCACGCAGCCGCAGCGATCGCCGCCACCGGCGTGCCGGTCTTCGCATGGAAAGGCGAGACACTCGAAGAGTACTGGTGGTGCACTGAGGCTGCGCTTCGCTGGCCCGACGGCCACGGTCCCAACATGATCCTCGACGATGGCGGCGACGCAACGCTGCTCGTGCACCTGGGTGCGAGCTGCGAGAAGGCTGGCGCGGTACCCGACCTGGGACCTTCCGATTCCGAGGAGTACGGGGTCATCCTCTCCACCCTCGCCAGGACTCTTCGCGAGGAGCCGGGGCTGTGGACTCGGACGGCAGCTGCGATCAAAGGCGTAACAGAGGAGACCACGACGGGCGTGCACCGTCTCTACCAGCGCCACGAGCGCAACGAGCTGCTTTTCCCTGCCATCAACGTCAACGACTCGGTGACCAAATCCAAGTTCGACAACCTTTACGGCTGTCGCCATTCCCTCATCGACGGTATTTTCCGGGCGACCGACGTGATGATTGCGGGCAAAGTCGCTGTAGTGCTCGGCTTCGGTGACGTCGGCAAAGGGTGCGCCCAGTCGCTTCGAGGGCAGGGTGCACGGGTCATTATCACCGAGATCGACCCTATTTGCGCACTGCAGGCAGCAATGGAGGGCTACCAAGTCCTCACGCTCGACGACGTCGTTGGATCCGCCGACATATTCGTCACGGCTACAGGCAACCGCGACATCATCACGGCAGCGCACATGGCCGCGATGAAACACAACGCAATAGTGGCGAACATCGGCCACTTCGACAACGAGATCGACATGGCCGGACTCGCGAGACTCCCAGGGGTGTCACGGTCGCAGATCAAGCCGCAGGTCGATTCGTGGAGGTTCGCCGACGGCCACTGCGTCATCGTCCTGGCTGAAGGGCGCCTGGTCAACCTCGGCTGCGCCACCGGACA
>JAKAZH010000119.1 GCA_021815935.1 Actinomycetes bacterium | reverse complement strand
GAGAGCCTCGTCGGGATCCTCGCGTGCCGCCACCTCGTTGGCGCCTGCCAGGTGCACCACAGCGTCGGCACCCTCCACAGCGGCGTCCGCCTCGCGAGCGAGGTCGCAGACCATCGGCACCCCGGGAAGCCAAGGTGCAGCCCGTCGAAGCACCGCGCGTACCGCCCCGACTGCCGAGGCAGCTGTCGCAACCGCCCCGCCCAGATATCCTGCGGCACCCGTCACGACGATGCGCGTCAAGCCGGCTCCACCACGCCCAGCTCACGCCGGTACCAGCTGAGGGTTTCCGCGAGGGCGTGCTCCATCGTGTAGACGGGTTCCCACCCGAGGACACGCCTCGCCTTGGATGCGGAGAGGTACTGGTGGGAGATCTCGCCGCTACTTTTTCCTTCTACGATCGGTTCCAAAGACGTGCCGGCCACCGCCTGAATCCGGGCTACCAGGTCCAGGACTGACATGGGCGTCTCGCAGGAGAAGTTGAAAGCCTGCCCTGCAAGCGAGCGGTCGGCTGCGAAGCACTCGGCCAGGCGAAGGTAGGCGAGGGCCGCGTCCGCAATGTAGATGTAGTCGCGGGTGAGTGTCCCGTCGGAGCGGATGACCGGCCGCCGCCCTTCGACGACCGCACGGCATGTTCCCGGCACCAGCCGGTTCCAGTTGGAGTCCCCCGGTCCGTAGAAGTTGCCGCATCGCGTCGTGACGACCGGCAGCCCGAAGGTGGCGTGATATGAGCGGGATATCAAGTCTGTGCACGCCTTGGACACGTCGTAGGGGTGCACGGCGTCCAGGGACATGTCCTCGTCGTAGGGCAGGACGGCCTGCTCGCCATAGGCCTTGTCGCTGCTCGCTACGAGCACCTGCTCGACGGTCGGGCATCGACGGGCCGCTTCGAGGGTGGTCCAGGTGCCGGTTATGTTCGCCTCGAAGGTCGATATGGGGTTGCGGTTCGCTATCTCTACCTGGCTTTGCGCGCCTAGATGGAACAGGCTTTGCACCTGGTATTCGCCGAGCATGCGCTCAATGACTTTTTGATCCTCCAGCGAGCCTCGAACCTCGCTTACACGGCCCCGCCACGGCTTCGAGACGCCCGTCGATGGAACTTGGTCTCTGACCAGGATGACCACTTCAGCGCCGGCTTCGACCAGGTAGCCGACGAGGTGGCCGCCGAGGAACCCTGTGGCACCGGTAACGGCAACACGGCGGTGACTCCAGAACTCCTTGGACGGTACCCATCCTGCCTCCATTCCCGACAACATAGCGACAAGGAAGCGCTTTTCGGGTGCTTTCCGGCTCGCTTATCGCTTGCTGATAGTTTGACCGGTAAACGATGTCGAATCGCGAACCGCACGCGTCTACCGGGAGACTGGACACCCAGTGGTAAAAACCGACCTCACTCTCAGCTTTCGAAGCATGCTCGGACGAGTGAAGCCCCTGCGGGACTGGTATCGCGAGTGGAGTCGCAGCCGGCGCACCCGGGATCTTTGTCTCTTCAACAGCATCGTGTCGTCAGGGGAGTTGGAGGGAAAATGGTGGATCTGGGGCGGGTCGCTCCTCGGCCTCGTGCGCAGCGGCGACATTCTCCCCTGGGACACAGACCTCGACGTCGCTGTCCGCCGGCAGGACCTCGCGGCGCTCATGGGCACGGTGGAGAGGCTTTGTGCTGCGGGATTCGAGGCGACCTCCAACTTCTTCGACGGTGAGCGCCTTGTTGCGCTTCACTTGACCAGGCACGGCTTCGACTTCGACTTCTCGGTCCTCGATGAGGTCGGAGAGGTCGGAGAGGTCGGATCGGTCGCACCTGGCGAGCTCGAATATCGCGGCTTCACCACCCGCGACGGGGAGGTAGTCCTCATCGTGGGGCGGGTGCCTGCCCAGGATCTTGGCAGTCTGGATGCTTGGGGCTGCTCGTGGCCGTGCGCCGCAGACCGCGACCGCGACCTCTCGGCCCTTTACGGCAGCGACTGGCGGACACCGAACACCGCTTGGAGCGCCCTGCACTCGCCGTCGCTGTTGCGTGTCGCGACCTTCTCGGGCAACCTGGCTGGCTGGACTCCGCTGGACCGCTTCGGGGCAAGAGTAAACGTCGAGAATCTGTAGGCGCCAGCCCGCTTAGACTCGACCGCCGTGGGCCGCCCGGGGATGCTTTGAGGGTGCGATCCGAAGCTTGGAGCGCAGTAACCAGGGACGCTGTGCGCCTCGACCGCTCGAAGCTTGCCTTGGTACCGGCGGCCCGGTGCGCGGCAGGGATCGCCGTCCCGCTCGTAGTCGGGGAGTTCTCAGGTCACATCCTTGTCGGCGTCGGCGCCGCTATCGGAGCGTTGACCGCCGGGGTTGCCTCGCTTCAGGGCGCGTACCGCGACCGGGTGAAGATCATGGCGGCGGCGGCCGTCGCGTTCGCTCTCTCGGCGTTCGTCGGGGCTACCGCGAGCCGTGTCACCGGAGTTGACGTCGGGATCACTGCGATGTGGGCGTTCGCAGCCGGTTTGCTCGTTGTATTCGGCCAGCCCGCCACCGTCGTCGGCCTGCAGGCGGTGATAGGTCTAGTGATCTTCTCGCAATTCCATTTCGGGGCTTGGCAGGCCGCGTCCAACGCCGCGTGGGCGCTCGCCGGAGGCGCGCTTCAGATCCTGCTTGTGGCGGTCATCTGGCCGCTGCAGAAGTTCCCGGTCGAGCGAAAGGCGACAGCCACCGGCTACCAGCTCCTCGCAAGCTACGTTCGAGACCTCGTCGACGACCCAGGGGCGCTACTCGACCCGAAGGTTATTGACGACTTGCGGGCGGCCGTGACGGAAACCCAGCCGTTGGGCGACCCGGCAGCCGCCGCCGCGTTCCAGGCGCTCGCCGGGGAAGCCGACCGGATCCGCCTCGAAGCGGCAGGGATCGCACGAGCACGGGCTCTGCTCGATTCCGGGATGCCCGGCCGGGCGGATGCCAACCTGTCGGCCGCGAGACGCCTCGACGCGGCGATCGTCGCCGCAGCGAACGTGCTCGTCGACGCTGCCCAAGCCCAACGCAGCGGACTCCGAATGCCCGATCTCTCCGACGAGCGCAGCGAGTTCCGAGCGAGCCTGGACAACCTCCGATCGGCTGCTGCGACCGCGGAGGGCCAGGAACTTATCCTGCTCACCCAAGCGGTCGACGGCCTCGGAGCCCTTGCGGGACGGCTCCGTAGTGTCACACAGCTGACAGCAGTCGCGGCGGGCGCTGAACCCGCGGATTCGACGCTCCCCTCCCCCGGCCCTGCCGGCCGGGCAGCGCCGGGACTGCCAAGGGCGAGGTCCGCGCGCGCACGACTGGAGTCGGTTAGGGCCAACCTGACTTTCCACTCCGAGGCCTTTCGCCACGCAGTGCGGGTCGGCGCCGCGATGGCCGTCGCTGTCGGGATTTCGCACCTGTTTGCGTTCGGCCACGGCTACTGGCTTCCGATGACCGTGATGATCGTCCTCAAACCTGATTTCGCGTCGACCTTCGCGAGGGGCCTCGCGCGTAGCGTCGGTACGGTGCTCGGCGCCGGCCTTGCCACGCTTCTTCTGGCGGGACTGCGGCCGCCGCACGCGGTCTTGATCACCCTTACGGTCGCGCTGTACGCCGTGTGCGTGGCAGTGCTACTCGCCAACTACGCAATCTACAGCATCGCCATCGCTTCGCTGGTAGTAGTACTTCTTGCCTTCACGGGGGCTCCGGCGGCTTCGCTCGCGCTCGACCGGGCGTTCTACACGGTCCTCGGTGCAGCCCTGGCGTTGGCTGCCTACACGCTCTGGCCAACATGGGAACGACGTCGGGTACCGGAGCGTCTGGCCGACCTGGTGGAGGCGGACGGCCGCTACGGTGCCGCACTCCTGCAAGCCTGGGCCGAACCAGTCGCCGCCGATCGGGCTGAGCTCGACCGGCTCAGGATCGCCGCTCGTCTTGCCCGCTCGAACGCCGAGGCGTCCGTCACCCGTTGGCGCAACGAGCCGGATGGGAGGCGGACATCCGAGCGCGTGAGTTTCGACGTCGGCACCGCACAGGAAATCCTCGTCGCAGTCAGGCGATATGTGTGGGCCGCTCTCGCCCTGCACAGCCAGCTACCCGAGGCAGGCCCGACGCGGCCTGAGCTTCGCAAGCTCGCGCAGGAGATCCAAACGACAATGGTCGCCATAGCGTGCTCGCTTCACTCGGGCTCCTTGACCTCGGCTTATCCTCCACTTCGAGCTACTCAGGCGGCCCTCACCGAACGCCTCATTGCACAAGCGGGTGACCGCTCCCGCGCCGGAGGCGCCTCGCAGTTAACCCAAGTGGAGGCGATCGTTATCAGCGAAACCGACCTGATGGTCGATGCCGTTGACACTCTCGCAGCTCTCGGGGGCATCGCCGTGCGGCCTTAGGAGTGCAACGCTAACCGAACGCGGTACCGACAGGAACGGATGTCCGGGTCGGGATCGACCGCGATCAGTTCAGTACCAGAGCCGCCATAAGCGCAGCGTCGAAAGATCGAAGCTCAGCTGGAACCGAGTCGTGAGAGAAACCTCATTTTCGACTCATTTCGGCTTCACTTTCGACGCCGATGGTTGGGAGAGCTTCCAACACCCAAGGGTCAGGGGAAGCTGAATCAACCTCGAACACGATATGAAAGCGAGACCGATTCCCAATGACTTCAACCGATGCGGGCTCATCATCGAATGCCGACCAGACACCTCATAGCGAGCTGGCTTCCACAGTCCGGCGGGCTCCGAGACCGGCGAATCTGGGTGGTAAGGTCCTGAAGCGTTCCGCGATCACGATTGGGACCGTAACTCTCGTCGGGGGTGGCCTTGTCGCGGGAGGCGTCGCCGCATTCGCGAATCCCGGATCGACCGGGCCGACGGCAAGTTCGGAAGTTCTAAGCATTGCCCCCTCCCACGGCACTTCGACCTGTAGCGTGGCGGGCGACGAATGCAGCAATGCTGTTGCTTACGCCAACACGAACGACGGTGGGACAGCATCCAACCCGGTTACCGTGGCGGACGTAATCGCGGTAGAGGCCGACGTCGAGTACCACGGTGGGAGCGTCATGCATCGGGTGTTCGACGTGAAGATCGCTACCCCAAACGGGGTCTACGTCGTACACACGTACCGCAATGAGGCCAGCCCTTTCAGCGATCAAGTGTGGTGGGAGGCTCTCGCCGAAAATCAGTCGACAGCGAGCACCGGCCCAGGGAGCACCGGCAGCCCCGGCAGCACCGGCAGCACCGGATCCGCTGGCAATAGCGTTGACACGAGTAGCTCAGGAAACTCCGACACCACGAAAAGCGCCGACCAACCCTCCACGACAAACACAGGCTCGGGAGCGCGCTCCCC
Organism: Actinomycetes bacterium; assembly: GCA_021815935.1. The sequence continues at coordinate 523 of JAKAZH010000119.1, read as the reverse complement.
CTCCTCGCCATCCCCGGTCAAATCCCTCGGCAGCGACGTCGCTGCAAGCTCGGTCAGCCAAGCCGAGGCGGACGCAAGCAGGTTCGCTACAAGCCATGGCTTCACGGTCAGCAGTGTCAAAAACTACAAACTGCACGCCGCTAGTCAGAAAGTTTATTACAAGGTCAAGCTTCAACTGGAGCAGAACGGTCGGAAGAGTGGCACGATGGACGTGTGGGTGGACGCTTCTACTTCGTCGGGGACGGTAACCGCCGCGTCCGGTCAAGGCCTTCACTGGCAAGCAACAGCGTTGGTGAGCTCGAACTCTGCAATAGCGGCCGCATCCAACGCGGTCAGTGGCACCGAATACAAGGTCTCCCTGCACGGCGGCAAATGGAAGTGGTACTGGGTGTACATCAGGGATGGGTCAGCAAAATACAAGGTTGCGGTCGACGCCGCCTCCGGGGTCGTTACACAGGTGCACCACAGCTAGGTATCGCCACCTCTAGTCGCGACGTCAGCCCTTCTGGCCGAGGAGTCTGGC
>JAKAZH010000118.1 GCA_021815935.1 Actinomycetes bacterium | reverse complement strand
ATTGCCTTCGACGCCATTGCCGCCCGCGGCTACGGTCAGGTCGTCGCCGCAGTCGTAATCACTGTCGCTACCGGGGACTGTGGGCCGAAGCGTCTCCAGCACGGTCCGGCCGCTGAGCCCGAGCATCTCGTAGACAATCGTGAATGCCACCATCGTGACCGAGGGCTACGACTGTTCCCGCGCTCCCGAAGAGGAGCGCACGGAGATCGACAACGGCAACATCTGGGCTAAGGCAATGGCAACGATGCTGCAGCTGCTTGACGCACTCTGCGCCGAGCGAGGCGACTCACCCAACCTGACATAGGTTCGGCGGAAAAACCCTGCGTCGCGACAGCGGGTCCTCGCGGCAGATCCGGATGAGCCATCACGGCCACACATATAAAATTGCAGTCTCGCCGGCCGGTGTCGGATGCGGGCGACCTGACGGCGCGCAGAAAGTTGGTCTTCGACTCGATCGTGGTGGTCGAAGAACCATCAGGAGGTTGAGATAGGCGCACAACTCTCCGGTGGTGTCGGCGAGCGCCATGAGTGCACCGCCGTGGAGGACACCCCCGGCGGTGCAGAGCCGCTCGTGCCAGTCAAGGCATGCACGGACGTCGTCGGGGCTGGCTGCCAGCAACTCGATACCGGGCGTCTGGGCAAAAGGCATCAGCGTCAACAGATCGATGGGACTGTCGGTCACGCCGACGACCTCGGTCGGTGCGTGGCAAGGCGCCGCAGGAGCTCGGCGCTCTCGGCGTCATGGGACCAAGACGACCTTGCCGAATACCGTCCTGGATTCAGCGAGGGTCATCGCCGTGGCGGCCTCGGCCAGTGGAAGGCAGGCAGCTACGTGGGGAGTGATGGCACCTTCGGCAAGTAGGGAGAATATCGACGTGAGGTCGGAGGCCAAGCGCAGCCAAAATGGCTTCGGACGAAGGAGCTTCCCTCCCCAGAAGTTGTAGAAGAGTGCGCGTCGTTTGTTGGGGAGAAGGCTCCAGAGCCCAAGGCGTCCGTACACCCCGAGGAAGGTAAGAAGCATGAGAAGCGTGTTGGTGGTTTCGTCCTTGTGGGCGGCCATGCCGTAGGCCACGAGCGTCCCGCCGGGCGCCAACAGCTCGAACGAGCGCTGGAAGCTCGGGCCGCCGAGATGATCGAAGACGGCGTCGACACCACCTGGAGCGTGTTGCCTGACAAGGTCGGACAGTTCTGCGTCGTTGTAGTCGACGGGTTCCACCCCCATCGTCCGCAGAGCGTCATGGTGGCGTGTCGAGGCGGTGCCAATCACGCGGATGCCCGCATGATTGGCCAGCCGAGCCAGCGTGTTCCCCACTCCGCCGTTGGCGCCGTGTACGAGGATGGTCTGACCAGAGTGGACCTTTGCCTTTTTCAACATTTGCCAAGCGGTGACGCCGTTGACCACCACAGTCTCGGCCTCTGCTGCGTCTATGCCGTCGGGAACAGGAACGAGGTGGCCGGCGTCAACTAACGCGTGAGTGGTCCAACCTCCGGTCTTGACAACCGCAGCGACGCGGCGACCGACCAGCGAATCGTCTCCTTGGGGACCGACGGCGGTGACCACACCGACGAGGTCGTAGCCGAGCACGAACGGGAACTTGGGTTGACCCGGATAGCGACCACGCCGCATCCCCTGCTCGGCGAACGACACGCCGGTGGCCAGCATCTCGACCAGCGCTTGGCCTTTGCCGGGGGTGGGTACGGGCCGATGCTGGACGATGAGACCGTCGGGCTCGACGAGGCCGGGTAGCACGATCTCGGTGAGCATGGCGGTGGGGGTCGATGGCGTGGATGTGGATGCATTCATGGTGAAGCCTCTTTCATTGAGTTGGTGGTCTTGGAGTTACGGGGCCGGGACAGCTGCGGGGAGGGCAACTGTTGTGATCTGTGCCATTCGCACGGTGCGGTTGCGTCGAGGCAGCGCGACCGCGGCAATAGCGACGCTGGCCGCTCCGATGGCTGCAGCCACCATGAGGGCGTTGCGAAGACCCTCAGTGAAGGCAGCCGCGCTGTGCACTTGGCCATGGAGATGACCCGTGATGATCGCGGTCACGATGGCCAGGCCGATCGATCCGCCGACCTGCTGGGTCATGTTGATAAGCCCGCCCGCCACACCGGAGTGCTCGGCTTCGATGCCGCTCACCGAGGCGATGGTGAGCGCGACGAGGGACAACGCCAGACCAGCGCCGATGATGAGGCTGGGGCCGAAGACGTCATTGAGGTAGCTCCCGTGGGCGGTGATCTGTGACATCCAGGCCACACCGAGCGTGAAGAGCCCCAGTCCCGCCAGCAGTACCGGCTTGGCACCGAGCTGCTCGGCAACAGGGCCACTCATTCCGGCGACGGTGATCAGCACCAGGCCGAGGGGGACCGAAGCCATACCAGCCTTGACGGCGCTGTAGCCCATCAAGTCCTGCAGGTACAGGGTGAGGACAAAGAACAGCCCGAGCATGGCGGCGGCCATAAGGAGCATGGCAATGTTGGCGCCCCTGACCTGAGCAACGCGGAGGATCCGCAGCGGCAAAAGCGGCGAACGAACCTTGCCTTCGACCCAGACGAACGCTGCGAGCAGGGTGGCGCCGAGCCCGACGAGACCGAGGGTCTGGCCCGAGCCCCATCCCACAGTTCCAGCGTTGACCAGCGCGTAGAGCACCGCGACGAGGCCACCGGTGACCAGGGTGGCTCCGACGTAGTCTACGGAGCGATCCTCGATGTCGGCGCGTGACTCTTTAATGAGGAAAGGGGCCAGTGCCGCAGCACCCAACGTGACGGGGACGTTGACGAACAACACCCACTGCCAACCCAGGGTGCTGGTCAGTACGCCACCGAGGATCAGGCCGACGACGGCGCCCGAACCAGCGACCGCAGCCCAGATGCCGAGCGCCTTGCTGCGTTCGGGTCCCTCTTCGAAGAGAGTCACCACGATGGAACGGGCGGCGGGCGCCAACATGGCGGCACCGGAGCCTTGGATGGCGCGAAAGACGATCAACTCACCGATCGACGTCGAGAACCCTCCAGCGAGCGAGGCGAACCCGAAGATCACGAGGCCACCGACGAATAGGCGTCGACGGCCGAAGAGGTCGGCCAGACGCCCTCCCAACAGGAGCAGGCCACCAAAGGCCAGAATGTAAGCGCTGACCACCAAAGAAAGTCCGCTGGTGGAAGCATGCAGGCTTCTTCCGATGGAGGGCAGGGCGACATTGACGATGGTGGCGTCGAGGATGACGACGAAATCGGCGATGGCGAGCAACGCCAGAGCCGTCCATCGGCGGGGGTTTGGGGGCGCCGAAGACTCTGGATGATCGATGACGTGCATGTCCTTCTCCTTTGACTATGTAACTTGTGTTAGATAGCGTAACAGATCGGATGGTACCTCGCAAGCGGGAGATGGTGTTACAGTTGAAACATGCCGTCGACGACCGCTCCATCCCGTCGGGATCGCGTTCGGTCCAACACGTTGGCCGAGATCCGCGAACACGGACTCGCCCAGGTCGCTGAGGGTGGAGCGGCTGCGCTGTCCCTCACCGGGATCGCCAAGGCGATGGGCATGTCGGGCCCGGCCCTCTACCGCTACTTCTCCTCCCGCGACGATCTGTTTGTCTCACTCATCGAGGAGAGCTACCAGGATCTCGCCGACACGCTCACCGACGTGGCGGACCAGACCCGCTCCGAAACGGCTGAAAAGCGCCTTCGAGCGGCGCTCGACGGGACCCGCCAGTGGGCCCTGCGTCAACCTCACCGCTACCGATTGGTGTTCGGCAGTTCCTACGGGTCCGGCGAACTCGACCCTGCTCGTATCACCCCCCAGGCGCAGCGCGCCATGGACGTCGTTTTGGTCGCCCTTTCAGAGTTAGACCCCGGCGAGCGAGCGGCGACGGTGAGGGACTCCGTCCTGCGCGACGAACTCTCCAGCTGGGGCCAGAGGTCGTCAGACTCTCCACATGATCCGCGAGTACTGCTACTCGGACTTCTTGCCTGGACTCGAATGCACGGGATCATCAGCTTGGAGATAGAAGGCTTCTTCGAGCAGGTCGGGGTTGATCCCGCGCGTATCTTCGAAGCGGAGATCGACCACCTCGTCGCACAGCGCACCGGTCAGTAAGAGCCTCGCAGCGGACTACTTCCTTCCAAAAAGGGGACGTTGCCACGATGACCCTCCCTCTGGTGGTCGGCATACGGACGGCTCTCCCCACCCGAAGAAGGGTGGTGCACGTCGGCAGGCGATGGCTTTTGCGCCACCGCCGTGGCAGCCAGGACCCCGATGCAGACGGCCCGCATGTGTCCTTCCGGCGTGCGCCGAAACCAAAGGGGCCAAAACCGGTCGGAGGCACGATCATCGCCCCCGAGGCGCGGGCGATCCCGAGCACCGTTGAGTAGGGAAGCTGCGTGGCGCTGCATAGTGCATGTCCTGTGCAGCCGGAGCAGAGCGACCACGCCGGTGCGGGCGGCCCAGCTGCTCTACGTCACCACCGACGAGCTCGGTCGTCGGACGGTCTCGGTCGCCACCGTGCTCCAGCCCCTGGACAAGGCAGCCTCGGCGGCCAGCGGTCTGGTCTCCTATCAGGCCGCCTACGACGCCCTCGGCGCCCGCTGCGACCCCAGCTACACCCTCCGGGCCGGCCGCCGCCTCCGCTGGTAGCGATCACGGAACTTTCCCCAGACTCGATCACTGAAATTCCCCACCCGTGGGCTTGGTGGTGGGCTTGCTGGTAGGTCAGCCAATCCGGTTGGTGGTTCCTCGAAGCCATCCGGGCGGCCGAGAAGTGGCTCGGAGTGCCGGAGGTCTCCACGCCCGTCGGGATGGTCGGCTACTCGGGCGGCTCCATCGCCACGGAGTTCGCCTCCGAGCTGACGCAGAGTTACACCCCCCATCTCGAAATCGTCGATGTGGCCGAAGGCGGCCTTCCCGTCGACCGGCCTCACAACCTCGCATACGTCGAACGTCCCGGCTCGCCGTGGAAGTGGGTCATCCCGGTTCACCTCGAAGGCGCCAAAAGGTGGCCGTCTTCGCCCGGATCTTCGACCACCTCATCATGAGCCGGACCGGCACCCCGCGTGCCCCGCTGCTCATCGGGAACGAGCTCTCGGACCCGACCGGTGACGGCGTCATGGTCACCGAGGACGTCCAGGAGCTCGCGTACACCGACTGCCAACGGGGGATACCCGTCGAGCTCCACATCTACAACGGTCTCGACCACCAGCAGACCGGTCCGCCCTTCCTAGACCAGGCGCAGGTCTTCCTCACCCAACGCTTCGCGCATCGGCCCATCCAGAACGGATGCAGCGACATCGGCCCCGGTGACTCCATAGCCCAAGTGCCGGTACCGGCACCGTGACTGCCAACACCACTGACGGGTGGTCGCACTCGGCGGTGCCCCACGTCACGGCACTACCGTCGTTCGCGAGAGGGCCGACTCGCTCCAGGAGAGCGGGGGGAGTGCGCTGCCGGACACAGGCGAGGGGGTCATTCATCTGACCGGACTGACAGCTGGCTGAGCTGGGCCACCGCTGGTGGGGACGAGCATGTGGCTTGCTGTAGTCCGCTCACGTGAATAGACCCCTACGACGAATCCGCCGCGGCGCACGCCGAGGGTGCCGTCGGCGAGCGTTGCCGCGAAGTTGAGCGTCCGGGTGGGTCCGTCCTCGATTGGCGAGACGGGTGGGGCCACGGTGCGCAGCGTCAAGCGAGGCCGTGCTGGTAGGCGTAGGTGACGGCCTGGGCGCGGTCACGGGCATCGATCTTGGCGAACAGGTGGTTGATGTGGCTCTTGACGGTGCCTTCGCTGACCACGAGGTGTGCGGCGATCTCCGCGTTCGAGAGGCCCGTCGCGATGAGGGAGAGCACTTCGGCTTCCCGGG
>JAKAZH010000117.1 GCA_021815935.1 Actinomycetes bacterium | reverse complement strand
GACGGCGCGAAAGCGGCGATTGCGGCGGTCGTGGCGAAAGGGACCTCGCCGAGCGCGCCCGAGCTGATCGGACCGGCAGCCAGAATTGTCGGGGGTGGCGGCGGTGGCCGCAACCCGGAGTACGCCACCGCCGGGGGTAGGGACCCGTCGCGCCTCGACGATGCCCTCGAGTCGATACGGCGCGAGCTGGGGGCCTGAAAAGGTGGCAGCGGACCGTCAAGTGTCGCCGGGCAGGGTCATCGGGGTGGACCTCGGCTCCAGGCGTATCGGGGTTGCGGTAAGCGACTCCGATCGGCGGATCGCGACCGGCGTGACGATCCTCGCCCGGGCGGAGGACCGGCTGAGCGACCACACGGCCCTCGCCGCGATCGTCGAGCGCTACGAGGCGGGGGCGGTCGTTGTCGGGCTGCCTCTGTCGCTTTCGGGACGGACCGGTCCTGCAGCGAGCGCAGTCCTCGAAGAGGTTGACCAGATCAGGCGGACGCTGGGGGTGCCCGTAGAGACATTCGACGAGAGGTTCTCCACGGTGGTGGCTTCCGACGCACGTCGAATGACAGGCCAGCCTGTTGGTAGCGATGGACAGCGTGGCGGCAGGACTCGACAGCGTGGCGGAGGGGCCGGTCGGAGCGCCCGGAAGCGACGCGAACCGATCGACGCGGCAGCGGCAGCGGTGATCCTCCAGGGTTGGCTGGATGCGGCCATGCTCGCCGGAGAGGCTCACGCTTGACGCACTACCGAAGCACAACTCCCGGATCGTCGCCGGGCACGCGTGACTCCGACGGCTACCGGGACTCGCCGCGGCCGTCGCGCTTCGAGCGTCGCCGACGTCCCTCGAATCATTCGAGCCGGCGATGGGTGGCGATCGTGGCGGCGACCGCGGTGCTTCTCGTGGTCGTCGCGGCCGGCGTCGGACTGTGGGCCCGCTCCCAAGTAGACCCGGGCGGACGCTCTGGGGCGAAAGTGACGGTCGTCATACCGACAGGTGCGTCTACGACGGCGATAGGCGAGATCCTCGCACGGGACGGGGTCATACACGGCTCGACTCTTTTTCCCTATTACGTCAAGCTGAACGGCTCGGGCGCACTGCTTCCTGGCACCTACCATATTGCGAGGAACTCCCCGTATTACGTCGCAGTCGCAGCGCTTCGGGCCGGACCGAAACTGCTCGTAGACAAGCTCGTCATACCCGAAGGCTTCACAGTCGCGCAGATAGCGCAGGCAGTGTCGCGGCTTCCCGGGCTGGGACTTTCGGCGACCGACTTCCTAAAAGCGGCGAGCGACGGGGCGGTCAGCAGCCCTTACGAGCCGGCAGGCGTCGACGACCTGGAAGGACTCCTCTTCCCCGCCACCTACAACGTGACGCAGGGTGAGACGGTGATCGACGTCTTGGAGCAGATGGTCGGCGCGTTCAACGACCAGGCAGCGCAAATCGGCCTGTCCGCTGCGGCGAAAGGCCTCGGCTACAGCGTCTACCAGGTCGTCACCGTAGCGTCGATCGTCGAGCGCGAGGCGAAGGTCGCGACAGATTTCGGGCCGGTGGCGAGCGCCCTGTACAACAGGCTGCGTCTCGGCATGACGCTTGGGGCGGACTCCACGCAGACCTATTTTCTTCGCCTGACCAATCCCGCTCTGGTGCCCTCAGCGACGCAGCTGAACCAGCCGAGCCCCTACAACACCCGGCTCAACAAGGGGCTCCCGCCGACGCCGATCTCGGCTCCCGGTCTAGCAGCGCTACAGGCGGCCGCGTCGCCTCCCAAGACTTCGTACCTGTACTTCGTCGAGGTCAACCCCGACGGCAAGCTCGGCTTCGCCTCCGATGCGGCCGGATTCGCCGGCCTGCAGAGCCAGTGCCGGGCGGCGGGGCTCTGCTGAAAGCTCCGAGCGGCGCCACCCGTGTTGCGGCGGTCATCGGCGATCCCGTAGCGCACTCGCTGTCCCCGGCGATGCACAACGCTGCCTTCGAGGCGCTCGGCCTCGACTGGGTTTACACGGCTTTCAGGGTGCCGCGAGGAAGAGGGGCCGCGGCGGTTGAGGCCATGCGCGTTCTCGACTTGGCGGGGATGTCGGTGACCATGCCGCACAAGGCCGACGTGGCAGCGGCGGTCGATACCCTCGGTCCTGTCTCCGCGAAACTGGGCGTCGTCAACACTGTCAGCTGGTCTGCAGAAACCCCCGGGACGCTCGTAGGCGAATCAACCGACGGGGCGGGATTCCTCGACGCCGTCGCAGACGAAGGTTTCGACGTCAAGGGCGCCAGGTGCGTCGTGTTCGGCTCTGGCGGCGCCGCAAGGGCCGTCACCGACGCTGCGTCGCGGGCGGGGGCGGGACGGCTCGTCGTCGTAGCGAGGAATCTTGTGGACGGCGAGTCCTGCGCGACTCTCGCGGGCCCTACTGCGAGCGCTGTCAGCGCAGCTGATCGAGCCGCCGTGGAGGGCGCAGTGCGCGAGGCGGACCTCGTCGTCAACGCGACGCCGGTCGGAATGGACACCGGCTTCGACGCGACAACGGACGGCGCCGTCCATATGCGCACGCCGATGGGTGTCGTAGCGGAGTGGTTCGACTCGAACCAGCTGGTCGTCGACCTGGTGTACCACCCGGCATCGACACCGCTCATGCGCGTCGCTGCGGCCGGAGGCGCCCGGAGCACGAACGGATTAGGTATGCTGGTCCACCAGGCACGCAAGCAGGTGGAACTGTGGACCGCCGAGTCGCCCCCTATAGAGGTTCTCGTTCGCGCCGCGAACAAGGCCATACTCGGCACTATCCGCGAAAGCCGGTAAAGGCGGAGCAAACCTGGACCGATACTGACCTCAATCACCCTATTCGGAGGTCCCCCAGTGCTGCAAGGCTCGCTACATACAGTCGCACTCGCCGAAGTCCTACAGTTTCTCGAGAGCACCACCAAGACAGGTGAGCTCAAACTGACTGGGACCGGAGGCCAAGGGCGCCTCTGGTTCGACGAGGGCTACGTCTCGGGTTTCGAGACACGCTCGAGCAGGGAGCCTGCCGAAGCGGTGTTCGAGCTGATGTCGCTGGTCGAGGGCGAGTTCGTCTTCACCTCCGCCGACGCGAGCCGACCGACCGACCCCGCCAAGGTGGCGAAGCGTGAAGTCGGACCCCTGCTAGCGGAGGCGAAAGCTCTCTGCGACGAGTGGAGCGCCATCCTGGGTGTCGTCCCGTCACTCGACCGCCGCGTCGAGCTTGCCGCCGACACCCCCTCAGATACTGTCAGCATCGCCCGCGACCAGTGGGCGGCGATCGTCGCAATCGGCTCCGGGCGCACAGTTTCAGAGGTGATCGCACTCAGGGACACCAGCGAGATCGCCGGCTGCCGGGTCATCCGTAACCTTGTGGAGGCCGGCCTCGTGACGGTATGCGAGCCCGAGGTGAAAGCCACTATCGTGACGTCAGCCTTCGAACTGGCGGACACGGGCGTGTACACGAACGGGCACTCGACGAACGGCTCTTCGACTGACGCACCCTACGACGTGGAAGCGGAAGCTGCCGCCTCGTCAAACGGCGACGGCGCAGCGGGTAACTCTAGTGCAGGCATTCTCGGCTTCGACTTCGGCAGTCTCGTCGCGGAGTTCCCGGTAGCGGCCGTGACGGAACCCGAAGCCGACGGCTCCGACTACGAAGGCTTCTCGATCGGCAACTTGTCCTCGGGCTCCGGTCTCGGCGGCGAGCAGGCCACGCCGATGTCCTCCCTTGCAGACGCCGGATCCGAGTCCTCGACGGAGTCCGCCTCCGATCCCGGTGCCGACGACCGTTATGCGGCCCTTCGGGCCGCGATGCTCGAGCTCGGGGAGAACCTCAGTCACCCTGATCCTTCGACAGGCGACGACGAGGACGGTACGGCGTGGGGCCAGGCAGTCGACCCTGATGCTGATTCGACAGACCAGCCGGGTGCGCCCTTCCGCACGCTGCTTGACGAGGTAAGCAGCCTGATCGGGGATGTCGAGACTTCAGAAGCGGGAAGCGACGACCCCATGTTGGACGGCGACGGGCGAGTCGACGCTCTCGCAGACCGGGGCCCCTGGTCGGAGAGGGAGCTCCAAGCCATTCACGAGCGCGGAATGTGGGACGACGCTGATTCCACGCAGCCTTCCGCCGTTGCAGATGGCGGTCATCGGGTCGATTCAACCGAGTCCGAGGAAGACGCCTCCGCTGACGACGAGCTCAACTCCGGGAGCGACGAACCGGCCGACGAGCCTATCAACCGGGGCCTGCTGCTCAAGTTTCTCTCGTCTGTCCGTAACTGAACCGGCTAAGCACCCGACCACGCTTCGGCGACGAACTCCCACGAGACCCAGGTACCGTGACCTCCCCCAACTCTCCCCCCGTCAACGGCGCCAGCCCTGGCTTGGGCGACGACGACCGCCTCGGAACCCTCCTGGTCGAAGGGGGAGTTCTAAGCGAGCAGTCCCTCGCTCATGCAATCGAGCTCAGCCATTCCCGGGGTGAGGGTCTCACCCGCACGCTGATCGAGGAGAACCTGGTCTCCGAGTCGGATCTCGTAGCCACCCTCGCTGCACACCTGAAGCTCGACTACGTCGACCTGACCGACTACCCGGTGGACGCCGCCGCCGCACGTCTGGTCAGCGACTCGCTCGCACGACGCTACCGAGCGTTGCCGATCGGTTGGCTGGAGGGGCGTCTCATAGTCGCGATGGCCGACCCGTCCAACGTTTTCGCAATCGACGACATCCGGGCGGTGACAGGAGCAGAGCTTCACATAGCGGTCGCCACGAGCAATTCGATAGCCGAGGCGATCGGAAAATTTCATCGGGTGATGTCGGCTGCCGAGGACGTCTCGGCGGAAGCTTCGAGCGCCTTCGACGAAGACACGACGCTGTCGGCCGTGCGCGAGATCAGCGAGGACTCGCCGATCGTCAAGCTCGTCAACCTGCTCATAGGCCAGGCCATCGCAGACCGCGCCTCGGACATCCACATCGAGCCCGGTGACAACACGCTCCGCGTCAGGTTCCGCATCGACGGCGTGCTCCACGAGGTGATGCGCCCGCCGAAGAACATCCACTCGGGGATCGTAAGCAGGCTCAAAGTCATGGCCGACATGAACATCGCAGAGCGCCGTGTCCCTCAGGACGGCCGGATCAACACCAAGATCTCCGGTCGCGAAGTGGACCTTCGAGTTGCGACACTCCCGACCGTGCACGGCGAGAAGGTCGTCATGAGGGTCCTGGACAAGTCGACGGCCCTGCTGCGTCTCCAGGATCTCGGCTTCTTAGAAGAGAACATGGCCCGCTACGAGCAATGCTACCGAAAGCCCTACGGGACGATCCTCGTGACCGGTCCCACCGGGTCGGGCAAGTCGACGACGCTGTACGCGACGCTCAACATCGTAAACGACGAATCCAAGAACGTGATCACCGTCGAGGACCCAGTCGAGTACCAGCTGCCCGGGATCAACCAGGTCCAGGTCAACGCGAAAGCCGGGCTGAGCTTTGCGGCGGCGCTGCGCAGCATTTTGCGATCGGACCCCGACGTGGTCCTCGTCGGCGAGATCCGAGATCAAGAGACGGCGATCATCGCCATCGAGGCTGCGCTTACAGGCCACCTCGTCCTTTCGACGTTGCACACAAACGACGCTGCTTCGACACCGAGCCGGCTGGTCGAGATGGGTGTGGAGCCTTTCCTCGTGGGAAGCTCGATCGACTGTGTCGTCGCGCAACGACTGGCACGAAGGCTCTGCGCTCGCTGCAAACGCCCGTACGTTCCGAACAAGTCCGAGCTCGTTCCGACAGGCTGGGACTTCGAGCGCCTCGGCGAGCCCGGCGACGGCTTCCAGACGTTCCAGCCGGTCGGCTGCGGTGCCTGCGGCGGGACCGGATACCACGGTCGGTTCGCGATCCACGAGGTGCTCGTGGTGAGCGAGGAGGTGGAGCGGGCAGTCGTCGAGCGCGGCCACACCGAGGACATCCGCAAGATCGCTATCAGCCAGGGGATGCTCACCCTCCGCCAGGCCGGC
>JAKAZH010000116.1 GCA_021815935.1 Actinomycetes bacterium | reverse complement strand
GAGGGACTGTGTAGTCGAACTCCTTGTCTATCCCCGAGACGTCGGTCAGGACCCGGGCAACCAGCGCAGCGGACGGGATCGCTTACCCCGAGATCCTTCAGGCCCCGATCGCGCTCTTGAACTCGTCGAGACGGGTGACCTTCTCCCAAGTGAACTCTTTGTCCGACCGACCGAAATGCCCGTAGGCAGCCGTCCGCTGGTAGATCGGCCGGCGAAGGTCGAGGTCCCGGATGATCGCAGCCGGCCGCAGGTCGAAGACTTCGTCGACGGCACGCGAGATGACCGCAGGGTCGACTTTCTCCGTCCCGAACGTCTCCACGAGCAGCGACACCGGGCGCGCCACCCCGATCGCGTATGCGACCTGGATCTCGCAGCGATCGGCGGCGCCGGAGGCCACTACGTGCTTCGCGACCCATCGAGCGGCGTAAGCAGCAGAGCGGTCCACCTTGGACGGGTCCTTGCCGGAAAAAGCTCCGCCCCCGTGGCGTGCCGCCCCCCCGTAGGTGTCGACGATGATCTTGCGTCCGGTCAGTCCCGCGTCGGCGTGCGGTCCACCCATCTCGAACTTTCCGGTCGGGTTGGCGAGGATCCTGTAACCGTCGTCGGCGAACGCTGCTGGGACGATCGGGGCGATGACATGGTCGCGAAGGTCGGGCAGCAGCAAGGTTTCTATGTCGATGTCCGGCTTGTGCTGGGTGGATACGAGCACGGTCTCGAGTTTCACCGGGCGCCCGTCCTCGTAGCCGAACGTGACCTGCGTCTTGCCGTCCGGACGCAGATAGCCGAGGGTGCCGACCTTGCGGACCTGCGCGAGGCGCTGGGCGAGGCGGTGCGCTAGCCAGATCGGCAGCGGCATCAGATCGTCGGTCTCGTCGCAGGCGTAGCCGAACATCATCCCCTGGTCACCGGCGCCCTGCGCGTTGAGGATGTCCTCTCCGCTCGTCCCCGAGCGCACCTCCATCGCCGTGTCGACACCCTGGGCAATGTCGGGCGACTGGGAGCCGATGGATACGGCGACCCCGCACGTCCGCCCGTCGAAACCGACGTCCGAGCTCGTGTAGCCGATCTCGGTGATGACGTCGCGAACGAGCTTCGGTATCTCTACGTACCCGTTGGTGGTGATCTCGCCTGCGACGACGACGAGACCCGTCGTCAGCAACGTCTCGCACGCGACCCGCGACGCCGGATCCTGGGTGAGCAGGGCGTCGAGCACCGCGTCCGAGATCTGGTCGGCCATCTTGTCGGGGTGACCTTCGGTGACCGACTCCGAGGTGAACGTCCAGCGGCTCATCACAGCTCCTTAGCTTCGAGGAGCATCGTGTGTGCTCCGGGTCAAGAGGATACGCTCGGCGGCGTCGACGACGGCGACGGCTACCTTTTCCTTGGTCGTGAGAGGCACCTCGACGCTGCGGCCGTCCCGATCGACGATTACGACAGCGTTGGTCGCATGCCCGAACCCGACGCTAGGCAACGCCACGTCGTTCGCGACGATCACGTCGGCGCCTTTGGAGCGCAGCTTGGATATCGCCAGCTCCTCCAAGGTAGGCCCGCCCGGCCGGACTGTCTCGGCGGCGAAACCGACGAGCAGCGGAACCGAACCTTTCTTGGCAAGTCGGGACTGCGCGAACCCGGCGAGGATGTCGGGGTTCGCGACGAGCTGCACGTCCGGCACCCCGGCCCCTCTTTTGATCTTCCGATCGGAGCGCCTCGCGGGACGAAAATCCGCTACCGCAGCCGTCATCACCAAAAGGTCGGCCGGGCTCCCCGAGGGCGCCAGGCACGCTTCGAGCGAAGCGAGCATTTCCATGGCGGTCTCCACCTCCACCACCTCGACCCCGGCGGGTGCGTCAAGCGAAGAGGCTACGGTGCTCACGAGGGTCACTGAAGCCCCCCTGGCGGCGAGCTCGGCGGCTATCGCGTAGCCTTGCCGGCCCGACGAACGGTTCCCGATGTAGCGGACCGGGTCTATCGGCTCCCTCGTCCCGCCGGCCGTCACGACGGCCTGTACGCCGTCCATCGAGAGCGACAAGCGAAGCAGCCTGGAGGCGGCCTCGACGATGTCGGCAGGGTCGGCCAGACGGCCGGCGCCCAGGTCGCCGCCGGCGAGGCGTCCAACGCCAGGCTCGACGAAATGCACTCCCCGCCGTTTGAGCGTCGCTACGTTGTCGACGACCGCCTGGTGTTCCCACATCTCGGTGTGCATGGCCGGGCACATGAGCACAGGAGCCCGCGTTGCGAGCAGAGTTGCGCTCAGCAAGTCGGACGAGATCCCGGCCGCGTACGACCCGATGATCCTCGCTGTAGCCGGTGCTACGACCACGAGGTCGGCAGCCTGGCCGAGGCGGGTGTGGGGTATCGGCTCGGGCCCGCCCCACAATGAGGTCCTCACCGGCTCCGATGCCAGAGCAGAAAGGGTGGATTCACCGATGAAGCGCTGGGCCGCTATGGTCATTACCGGTGACACTGTCGCTCCGGCGTCCACGAGACGGCGACAGATCTCTGCGGCTTTGTAAGCGGCGATGCCGCCGCTCACGCCCAGAACCACACGACGACCGGCGAGACCCCGTTCGACGCCAGGCTCCCCGTTAGCGCTCAGCTGGCGTCGCCCGATTCGTCTTGACTTTCGTCGTAGACCGCAGCCTCCTCGTCGAGCGCACCTTGCTCTTCATTCTCGAGCCCAGCGACGAGAGAGGGATCTACACGGCTGTAGGTGATCTTGCCCACCGCGATCTCCTCCATCGCAATCGACAGCGGTTTGCGTGAAACCGACGTCACCTGCGGCGGGACGATCGAGCCGAGTCCGGCTCCGAGCTGGTTGAAGTACGCGTTGACCTGACGGCCTCGCATCGCAGCGAGACTCACGAGGGTAAATTTGGAGTCGACCCGCTCTAGAAGAGCTTCGACAGGTGGCTCCATCATCGTGGCTGGACGTTCGCTCAAGTTGTCTCCATCGGCTTTCGGTAGGACTCGATTATACCTGCCAGCTCTGCCGCGGCTCGGACCACGTCGTCGTTGACCACCACGTGGTCTGCGATGCGGCGCCCGACCAACTCTTCGCTTCGGCCGACCTCCAACCGGCGAGCGACGTTCTCGTCGCTGTCGCCTCTGCCTCTCAGCCTTTCCTCTTGAACCGACGCTGAAGGTGCGACGACAAGGATCACGACCGCGCCAGGATGATCAGCGCGGATCTGGCGCGCCCCGTCCATCTCGATCTCAAGCAGCAGGTCGTCCTCGCCGGCTCGGCGATCCGGGTCCCCCCGTGGCCGGGGGGTGCCGTACAAGTGCCCGGTGCCGGCGAACTCGGTCCACTCGAGGAATCCTCCCTCGGCTGCCTTGGCTTCGAACGCGGCTCGATCGACGAACACGTAGGCCGCCGGGTCCTCTCCCGGCCGTGGCGACCGGGTGGTCCACGAGCGGGAAAGCCGCAGCCCGTCGACGAGCGTGACAAGGCGGTTCACTACAGTGCCCTTGCCTACCCCTCCGGGGCCGGACACCACGAAGATCATCGCTTCGCCGGACCCGCTGCGAGCTCGAAGCCTCGAGCTCAGCCCAGAATCTCGAGGAGCTTCTTGCGCTGCTGATCGCCGAGGCCCTGGACCCGCCTCGTCTCGCTGACGCCTAGCTCGTCGAGAACGCGCCGCGCCTTCACCTTGCCGAGCCCGGGCAGGGACTCGAGGACCGCCAGCACTTTCATCTTCCCGGCGATCTCGTCGGATCCGGCGCGTGCGAGCAGGTCGCTCACGCTCAGCGAGCCAATCTTGAGCTTCTCCTTGAGCTCCGCTCGAGCACGCCGGGCTTGCGCGGCCTTTTCCAGGGCGGCTTGTCTCTGCTCGGGGGTGAGGGTAGGCGGTTGAGGCATGGCGCGCACCCTAGCGCGCCGGCGCAGTGCTTGCGCCGCCTTCGGAGGGGAAATGTGGATGCAGCGAGGCGAGTATCGACTCGGCTGCTGCCTGGCGGTCCTCGGCTGACGTGACGGCCCTTCCGATCACGAGAAGGTCGGCTCCAGCGGACAGGGCGGCGGCGGGCGTGGCCGAGCGCGCTTGGTCATGCGACGGGATGCCCGGCGGTCGCAGACCGGGGACGACGGTTATCAGCCTCGGCCCGATCTGCTTGGCTTCGACGACGTCGGACGCGGCGCAAACCACTCCCGCGCATCGCGCCTCGATCGCGATCGCGACCCGCTTCGCAAGGATGTGCGGCGGCGCATCCGAGTCGCTTGTGAGGACGGTTACAGCGAGAGCTGCCGGCGTCTCCAGACCGGCCCGCTCGGCACCCTCGCGAAGTCCGTCGACACCTGCGCGCAGGACCGCCGGTCCCGCAAAGGCGTGGAACGTCAGGTACGACGTGCCGAGCGACCCGAGCACACGGGCAGCCCTGCCGACCGTGTTCGGGATGTCCGCCATCTTGAGATCGAGGAACACTTTGTACCCCTCGTCGATGAGCAGCGCTACCACACTCGGTCCGGCGGCACTGAACAACTCGAGTCCCACCTTCGCCACCCCGAACCAGGGCCTGAGCTCTCTCGCCAATCGACCAGCCTCGACTGCGTCGTCGACGTCGAGAGCCAAAGCCAGGTGGCTACGAAGATCCGGCTCCGCTGCCTCGGTCCCGTTCATGCGCTATTCCTTTCAGCTGCTTTAGGTCCTTGATGTCATGCTCATACGCCCATGCGCGAAGTTCCCGTAGAACACGCGCCGGTGATCTTGGGTCGGCGAAGGTGGCGGTGCCTACCTGAACTGCGTCGGCGCCGGCAGCTATCAACTCCGCGGCCCCTGCTCCCGAAGATACACCACCGACCCCGACGATCGGCAGGTCGGGCCACGCTGCCCGGCAGTCGAAGACCGCTCGCACCGCGACCGGATGGATCGGGGGCCCCGACAGCCCTCCGCCGCCACCGCCGAGCAGCGGCCGGCCGCTCGTCGGGTCGAGGGCGAGGCCCATGACGGTGTTGATCAACGTGACCGCCGCCGCACCGGCGGCCTGCGCCGCACCGGCCAGCGCCGGGAGGTCCGTGACGTTCGGGCTGAGCTTCGCCCAGATCGGCAACGAACCTTGGAGGCCCTCGGCTACCGCCGCGATCGCGGCTGTAACGCCTTCCGTGCTGTGCGCGAACATCCTCCGGCGGTCCTCGACGTTCGGGCAGGAGATGTTCGCCTCGACAGCAACAACCCTCGGGGCGTTCCCGTCAGCGTGCGCTTTGCACACGACCGCAGCGACGTTGCGGTAGGCGTCGGTCGTGAAACCCCAGATCGAAACCACCACGACAGCCCCGGTCGCTGCGAGACCCGGCAAGTCGCGGCGCAGCCATTCCTCCATGCCGGGGTTCTCCAGGCCGACGCTGTTCAGCATCCCCGAGCCGCTCGGTAGCAGCCGTGGCGCCGGGTTACCTGCCCAAGGCTTGTCGGAGAGCGACTTGACCACCACTGCCCCAAGAGTCGCGAGGTCCATGTAGTCGGCGAGCTCTCGACCTCGCCCCGACGTCCCCGAGGCTGTCATCACCGGGTTGCGCAGCGCTACAGCTCCGACGCTCGTCCCGAGGTCCGCCGAAGCCGGGAGGTGTCCCCGGGCACCCGAATGGCGTCTCGTCACGAGCCTTGCTTGGCGGGCTGCGTGCGCTGGTGGTATTCCTGGAGGCTTCGCACGCTGAGAGGCCTCCCCGAGCGTTCGGTGATCCCCCCGACGGCGGCTCGCGCTGCGGCGACCGTGGTCAGGCACACGATCCGGTTCTTGCTCGCCGCGCGGCGGATGTAGGCGCCATCGGCACGGGGACCCCGACCTCGTGGAGTGTTGACGACGAGGTCGATCTTCCCGTCCCGGATGAGAGTCGCCGCGTCGGGTCGCGCCGTATCGGGTCGCGCCGTATCGGGTCGCGCCGCATCCGATGCGTCGCCGACCTTGCCCACCCGAACGACCACCGGCACCCCGGCCTCCTCGAAGTAACGCGCGGTGCCCTCGGTAGCGGCCAACTCGAAGCCGAGCTCGACGAAGCGCCGTGCCACTTC
>JAKAZH010000115.1 GCA_021815935.1 Actinomycetes bacterium | reverse complement strand
CCGGCGAGCTTGGCCATCGGGGACTGGAGGGGGTCGATGACCGTCACTTGCGCCCCGAGCTTCGCCGAGGTCGAAGCGACCTCGGATCCGATTAGGCCCGCCCCGATGACGACGACTCTGGCGCCAGGAGTGATGGCGGCTTTGAGCCGGGCGCTATCGCCGAGCGTGCGAAGCAGGTGCACACGCTCGCCGCCGCCCCAAGGCGACGGGCGCGCCGACGCGCCGGTCGCGACGACGCACACGTCGTAGGCGAGCTCTCTACCCGAGTCGTCTACGACGATGCGGTCGTGAGCCGACAGCGAAACGGCCTTCGCCCCGAGGCGCAGGTCGAGTCGGAGGGCTTGCACCTCGGCCGGCTCTACAAGCGAGATCCGTGCGGCGTCGAATGTGCCAGCGAGGTACTGCTTGGATAGCGGCGGTTTGTCGTAGGGGAGGGATTCCTCGGCGCCGGCGATCGTGATACGCCCGTCGAAGCCGTGCCGTCGCAGGTCTCGTGCCACACGCACCCCCGCTACGGAGGCACCGACGACGAGAACTCCCCTCGATCCAAGCTTGACCGCCTGCTCAGTCACCAGGTCTTTCGCCGGCTTCTAGAGACTCCTTGTAGGCATCCAGAAGCCGCCGGGCGTCCTCCATGCTCAACTGTATCGAATGCTGTTCGATCTGATGCAGCCGCATCGTCCTGACAAGCCCCGTGTCCTGGATCGCAAGATAGCGCGAAGTGTCGGAGGGGTCGAGGTTGAAGTGCTGGTGCCACGCCCAGCGCGGCGGGGCGAAGAGGGTCCCCTCCGACCATTCGACGACCTGCTCAGGCTCGTCTTCGTAGTTGATCACCGAGAAGCCGAAACCCTTGACCACGTACAGGTACGCCTCGGTCGTGTGACGGTGACGCTTCGAGGCACCGCCCGGCTTGAGCTCGGCGATGTGGGCGGAGAGCACCTCGTAGTCGGCCAGGTCGAACCACTGACCCCGATTGTTGCGCCATGGCCGCTCCGGGAGCTCCATCTTTCGCAGGTCGTCGCCGGAGGACAGTCCGGTGATCGGGGGATGGTCCTTGTTGAACTGGTCGCGTGCGCCTAGCTCGGACTGGGCTTTGGCTGAAGGGGCTAGGACACCCTTCGCGTACTCTCTGGCCACGATACCTCCATATCGAAGTGAAAACCATATGGTATTACCTTTAGGGGGTGGATGGCAAGGGGCTCGGCGGGACGGCCTCCTCCGAGTCGGACCGCAGCCAGTTGCGTGCCCCAGCCGCGACGACAAGCGGCAGGGCGATCAGGACACCTGCCACGCCAAGCGCAGCGGGGAGGGAAACCACATCGAGCAGGGCTGCAGTTCCTATCGGGGACACGAACAGCGCTGCCGCCCGGAAGCTCCCCGCTACCGCGACAGCGTCGCCGCGGCGGGCGAGCTCTACCGACATGGCGGCGGTCGCCGGCCCGAGCGTCTGAAGAAGTCCGGCTCCGAATCCGCTGGCGGCGATGAACAAGGCGACTAGTACCGGCGATGTTGCGGCGATTCCCGTAGCCATGATCCCGGCTCCGCAAAGTGCCACTCCTGCGCCGAAAGCCAACCGGGTTCGCCGCGATCCGATGATCCCCATGGCGACGGTGCCGAGGATGCTCGCTCCGTTCGCCACGCCGACGATCACGCCGACGAGCGTCGACGACTCCGACGCGGCCCGCAGAGCGACAGGGATGTAGGACCCGATCAGGCCCCTCCAAGCGCCGGCCGTGGTGCCGGCCCAGCAGCCAATGCGCACGCCGGCTAGCGACCAAACCCGTTGGCGGCGACCCTTGGATGGGGGAGCGAACACGTCCAGGCTGGACATGGTGGACTGCGCTAATACAGCTGCCACAACACCGACCCCCGCGGAAGCCCACAGGGCGGTAGCGAAAGACCTGCCTGCGAGCAGGCCGGCGACGGGCGGACCGGCGAGCAGCCCGAAGCTCGAAACGAGGTTGACGGTGGCGAGCTTACCGACAGCCTTCTTCCTGCTTCGCACGACATGCGCCTGCGTGCTCGTCCAGAACATTCCCCGCGCTAGCCCTTGGATCAGTTCGGCTGCTGCGAACACCGCCACCCGGTGGGACCAGACAACCACGACGGCCGACAGAGCGATGGTAACGCAGGCAGCCGCTGCAAGGTTGCGGTCCTTAACATGGCGCATCGCTCGCGCGGAGCCGAGACGCGCAATCAGTTGCGTTACCGCTGACAGTGCTGTCAGCACCCCTATGAGCGGACGTGAGTAGTGCGCGGCGAGCGCCAACAGTGGCAGCGTTACCGACAGCATTCCGAGTGCCGCCGAGTACACGAACGACATTGCGGCGGTCCCAACCAGGTCGCGGTCGGCGCCACCAACCCGACGCAGGGCGGCCACCTAGAGTCGCAAGGCGCTGGCGAGTCTAGATGCAATCGCCTTCTGGCGTTCACTTCCGCCGATTGAGGATCCGACCCCGAGATACTTCTCGACCACTGCCGGGTCGCCGAGAAGCTTTCGGCCGGTGCCCGACATCGTCAGATGTCCCTGCTCCAGCAGGCATCCCTCGTCGGCGTTGGCGAGTGCCATCCTGCCGTTCTGCTCGACGAGCAGGATCCCGACCCCCCGCTGGCGAAGAGACAGAAGTGCTACGAAGATCTTGTCGACGACCTGTGGGGCGAGGCCTAGCGACGGTTCGTCCAGGAGAAGGTAACGGGGGCCTGCCATCAGGCCTCGTGCAATAGCGAGCATCTGCTGCTGTCCACCCGATAGCGAGCCTGCGTAAGAGCGAAACCTGGATCCGAGCTCGGGGAACAAGTCGATCATGTCCGACTGCCGTGCGTTCAAATCGCCGCGCCTACGGGTCGTGTATCCGCCGAGGCGGAGGTTCTCCGCCACGGTGAGGTTCGCGAACACCTGTCTTCCTTCAGGCACGTGCGAGATTCCCGCTAGGACCACTTCGCGCTCGGAGCGGTACTTGACGCTGTGGCCGTCGACGCTCACGGATCCGCCGGATGGTTTGATCAGCCCGGACACGGCTCGAAGCAGCGTCGATTTTCCGGCGCCGTTTGCTCCTATGACGGCCACCATGCTCGCGGGTCGGACCGTTATCGACACCGAGTGCAGTACCGGCGTCCGGTCGTATCCGGCGTCGAGAGAGTCGATTACGAGCACTGGTAGCCTCGCTAAACCGTCTGGGGTTGGCCGAAGTAGGCGTCGATGACGGCGGGGTCGGATTGCACGGCCGTGGCGGATCCACTTGCTATCACCGTTCCACGGTCCATGACGGTCACCTGGTCGGCGATGCCCATGACCAAAGCCATGTTGTGGTCGACGACGAGAAGCGAGTGCCCGGCGTCGCGCACGGCGAGAAGGAGAGCGCCGAGAGCCATGGTCTCCGTATCGTTCATACCGGCTCCGGGCTCGTCGAATAGCAGCAGACGGGCTTTCGACATGAGTGCCCGTGCGATGTCGAGGTGCTTCTGGGCTGCGAGGGGAAGGACGCTGCCGGGCTGGTCCGCCCAACGGTCCAACTCCAGGGCCTCCATGATCGCCTTGGCACGCCGGACGATCTCGGTTTCCTCCCGCCGCGCCCTGCGCGCCCAGACGAGCAGCTCCGGGTAGGTGGCCTTCTCGAATCGGCACGCTCCGACGAGGACGTTCTCCAAGACGTTGAGTCCGCTGAAGACCCGAGAAGTCTGGAACGTCCGGAATAGGCCGCGTTTGGCGATAGCGCTCGGCGAAAGCCCGGATATCGTCTCCCCGTAAAGCTCGACTCGTCCCCTGTCGGGGCGGTAGAGGTTGGAGACGAGATTGAACAGAGTGGACTTGCCGGCCCCGTTCGGCCCGATCACGGCTGTGATAGATCCCTCGGGGACAGCCAGGGTCACGTCGGAGACAGCGGTCAGGCCCCCGAAGGTCTTCGTCAGCTCCCGAACCTCCAAAGCGCGACGGTCCCGCGTCGAAACAACGCGGGCGACCGAAGTCTCACGGTCCTCTGGTTCGCCTTGCGTTCGCTGGCCTGTGGCGGCCGTCGTTCCTGCCGTCGTTCCTGCCGTCGTTCCTGCCGCCCCCACGGCGGACCCGAAGGCCGGCAGTGAGTCGGTTTCCGCGGTCGCCAACGAGCCCGTCGACGTCCCTCCCGAAGTAGCGCCGCGGCGGCCTTCGAGGGTGGAACCCACCCGCCGGGCGGCGGCGCGGATGGCAGTGACGGCCCCGCCGTAGAGCCCGGAGGGTAGGAACCTCAAGAACACGACAAGCGCTAGACCGTCGATCAAGGCCGAGTACGTCTGGAAGCTCTGGGAGACCTGAGGAATGAAGGTGAGTAGCGCTACCCCGATCAGCGGCCCGATCTGCGTCCCGGCACCGCCGACCACAAGCATCGTGATCAGCTCGAGTGACGTAGCGGAGCCCACCATGTCCGGCGAGTAGTAGTGGAAAAAGGTGGCGTACAAGGTGCCGGCGACCGACGCTATGACGGCGCTCAGCACGAAAACGGCGACCTTCGTCGCGAAAAGGTTCAGCCCCAGGCTTCGGGCGCCTACCTCGTCGGCGTGCATTGTACGAAGGAGACGCCCCCGATTGGAGCGGATCAGGTTCCCGGTCAAAAGGAGGCTCACGCCGACCAGACCCCAGATCAGGTAGTAGAAGCGGTCGTTGGTTGCGAACGAGTACCCGGCGACGCTGAAGCTCGGAATCCCGGCGAGGCCCGACGGGCCGCCGGTCACCGTCAGTCCGCTCGCAATCGACTGGGTCAGGATTCCGAAGCTCAACGTGACGATAGCCAGGTACATGCCTGTCACCCGGGTGCCAGCGAGCGCCAACACTGCGGCCGTCATTGCCGAGGCAACCACCCCCGCCAGCATCGCAAGCAGCGGCGGCCAACCATGCGAGACGATCAGGATCGACGACGTGTAGCCGCCGACTGCCATGAACCCAGCCTGGCCGAGACTTACCTGGCCTGCCACGCCGGTAAGCAACTCCAGCCCGACGATCGTCAGACAGAAGATCCCAGTGATGTCGACCGCGTGCATGTTGCCCGACTTGGCCAGCAGCAGCGGAAGCACCGCCATCACCGCGACAAGCGCCAACCCCCCGGCTCGCGACGTCGTCCGGCTCAGCCTGGGAGGGTCGGCAACCTTCCCGGCCCTTGTCACCGCGACGTCGAGACGGCCGCCGCGCGCTCGGCCGAGCAGGCCCTGCGGCCTGAAGATGAGTATCGCGACGAGGAGTATCAGGCTTATCGCCGTGCCGAAAAGCGACGAGATGTACCCGGCGACGAGCGCTTCGACGACGCCGAAGACGATTCCACCCGCTGCAGCCCCGACGATCGTTCCGAGCCCGCCGAGGGTGACGGCTATCAGCCCGAGATTGGTGTAGGTGGCCATCGACGCGAAGTCGAGGGAGGTGAGAGGCATGATCACCGCGCCGGCTGTCACGCCGAGAGCCGCGCTCAACGCGAACGCGAGGAGTATCGTCCGGTCGACGCTGATACCCATCAAGCGCGCAGCGTTTCTCTGCTCGGCTACTGCCCTGAACGCCGAGCCGACCTCAGTGCGGGTAAGGAACAGCCACACGGCCGTGATGACCAGTGCCGTCGTGGCTACCACCCAGATGTCCTGGGTGGCCACGTATACGCCTTTGACGTCAATAGGGTTAGCGCCGCTGAAGGGAGACAGCGTGTAGGGGTTGTTACCCCAGATGAGCAGCGCCGCCCCCTGGAACGCCGTGAGGAGGCCCCCCATCAACATAAGCAGGTTCGTGTGCGAGATCTTGTGCACGGCAGGGCGGATGATCAGCCACTCGACGATGATCATGACAGCGGTCATGACGAGAAGGGACGCTACGAACGCCAACGCCAACGGCAGGCGCACGTCCACCTTGAAGTCGTACATCACGAGGGCGCCCATCGCGACGAATGAACCCTGCGCAAGGTTGAGGACACCGGTCACGTTGAACACGAGCGAGAAGCCGACGGCCAGCAGCGCGTACACGGCGCCGGTGACCAGGCCCCCGACAAGAATGTTCAGAAACTCGGTCATGGCTAGCC
>JAKAZH010000114.1 GCA_021815935.1 Actinomycetes bacterium | reverse complement strand
ACCGCGGAGACGGTGAGGCCGGAGCTGCCGAGCTGACGGTATCTCATGGCAGGTATCGTAGGGCGGATATGACGCTGGCCGGTCTACCTTCCCGGCGCCGAGGCACAGGGTTTCGTTGGATCACCATCGGCGTGGTCGCCACGGTTCTGATCCTGCTGGTCGACGCTTCGCTCAAGTCGAGATCGGCCACCCCGACCCGCCAGCTCGCCACCGGGGCGTGGGTGGACCAGGTGCTGCCGGTCATATCCGCCTCGACCGGAGACGGCCAGGTGCTGGCCTCCATCTGGTCAGGCGGCCTGTCGCGAAGCGGCCCTTCGATAGCGTCCGCTGTCGATAGCGTCGCTGCGAATTCGGCGGCGGAGTACGCGACGTTGAGCAAGCTCAACCCCCCAAGCGGTTTGGTTGCCTCCGCGGGTCTGCTCGAGGCGAGCCTCCTGGCGCGAAGCCAGGCCGCTTCCATAGTTGAGAAGGTCCTGCTAGCGACCTTAGGAGCGGCCGCCGGCCCTTCGACGAGGGGGAATCCCGCCGATGTGACTGCATCGTCGCCTTCCGTCGAGGCGCCGCTGCTCGCCCAGGCAGCATCCGATATCGGCGTCGGGGATCAGGCCTACTCCCTGTTCCGATCGACTTTCCCCGCATCGGCCGGCGTGTCGATGCCCCCATCGGTCTGGGGAGGCGATACAAAGCCATACCAATCCAACCCAGCCCAAGTGTTCCTCACGTCACTCCAAAGCGTGATGTCGACGACCCCCGTCTATCAGTTCGACGTCTTTTCGCTGTCGACGAACCCCGCCCCGCTTACCACTAACGCGTCGACACTGGTCCTGCCCGACGCCTCGGCCATCAGCGCGAATCTTGTCGTGGCGAACACCGGGAACCAGCCGGCGTCGCATGTGACGGTCACGGCGACTATCTCCCCTGCCGGGCACGGCTCGTCGACGGTCAGGGACTTCGTTGACCTGGCGGTAGGCCAGGCTTACGCGATCAACCGGCTCGGGCCGCTCAATCCCCCCCTCGGCACGCCCGTCACCCTCACCGTCACCGTCACGGCTTCGAACTCGGCTTCGGCGAGTTCGCCGACGTCCGCCACTACCGCGACGGCGTCAGGGGGCACCGGGAGCGCTCCCGGTCCGGTTGTGACGGTCAAGTCTTCGACGTCGTCGATCGTCTTCGAGATGCCTGCGCCACCCCCGGCGACAACAACGACCGTACCGACTTCGACTGCAAAGGGAGCCACGTCGACGACGAGGCCGACCGCGACCACGACGACGCCGAGCGGCTAGCCTCGAGCCGCTTCTCGAGCCGACTGGGAGCCCTACCGGACCCGCCCGAACGCCATCGGGGTTCCGTCGCGGGTGAGCGGCTCCACCCGCACGTCGCTCCCGGGATAGTCGGCGGCAACGACCTCTCCGTTGCCCACGTACATCGTCACATGCCCGGGCTGCGGGCCGTCCCCGTTGTTGTAGAAGACGAGGTCGCCCGGCTGCAACTGCGACTCGCTTATCCGGGTTGTGTCGTAGTACTGCGAGACGCTGTAGTGGGGGAGGCTCACCCCGGCAGCCTCCCATGCGTACATGACAAGTCCCGAGCAGTCGAAGTCAGCCGGCCCGGAGCCAGCCCACACGTAGGGTTTGCCAACCTGGTCGAGGGCTACCGTCACCGCGATCTGCGCCGGGGTGGCCGCCTGCTGGTTCGGTGCGGCTGCGGTTGCGGCGCCAGACGATGCAGGAGTCTCCGACGAAAGAATAGCGCTGCCTGTCGGCGCTCCGCCGTTAGCTGACACGAGTTGGGCTGTCGCGGTCGCCGAGACCCGCAGGACCTGGCCGGGGTAGATGACGTTCGGGTCGCTGATGTTGTTGATCGCGGCGAGCGCCTCGTAGGTGCTTCCGAACCGTGCTGCTATCGAAGCGAGCGTGTCGCCCTCCACGACGGTGTAGGAACCTGACGAAGCGGCGGTGGTCGCCGCGGCCGAGCTCGCGCCGGTCGAGGTTTCGGCCACCGACGGGGGCTGTGCTTTGGCCGCCAGGCGTAGCACCTGTCCTGGGTAGATGAGGTTGGGGTCGCTGATGTTGTTGATCGCGGCGAGCGCCTCGTAAGTGGTTCCGTACCGTGCTGCTATCGAACCGAGAGTGTCGCCCGACGCGACGGTGTAGTTGCCGGCGCTGGCTGCCCCGACGCTGGCCACAGCCGCAACGCTTGCAGCCGAGGTTGTCGGTGCCGGCGTTGCTCCGGCGACGGTCGCGCCGCCGAGTACGACGGCGGTGCTCACAGCGGTGACGCTCGCTGTGGTCGCAGCGAGCGCGACCGTCCTCCTCGAACCTTCCTCCAGCCTGAGCTGGGTGAAACGTAGGTTCGCTAGCCAGCGCTGTCCGTTCGTGTCTTTCGGGGTGCGCCCTACCAGGATTGTCAATGCGAAGACCAGCGGTGCAAGAAGCCATCCAGCCGCGTTACACGCAATAAACCGTCCGACGTCGACAACCGAATCGAGCTCCGCACGGTCACTGTCCGAGGTAGCCACATCGCCGCGCAGCACCGTCCGTGCGCCTGTCTCCCGGATCCGGTCCACGTCGCCGTCGAAAAGCCCGAAGTCTGACATTTCGGACTCCCAGTGCTTGAATTCCTGTTCGACGCTCCGCCGATCCGACCTCCGAACGGCCAACCCGTACAAGCCTGCGAGGAGAACGACTGCTGCGACGCTCGCCCATCCCGCCACGGAATCGGTGGTGATAGCAGCGAGTAACGCCCCAGCGGCGAGCGCCACCAACGCAAGGAAAACTCTCCGCCGGCGAACCGTCAGTTGCCCGCCTGGTGCGAGGACGCGTTGTTGTTCGAGCATGGTCATGGAAAAAATGAACCCTCCTCGGGAAGCTCTGTCGCCACAGGCGGCCCGTACGGCCACCCAGGTTCCCTCCCGCAGCTTCGTTTGGTCCATACCCTAGCCGAGGATCCCAGCCGCCACAAGGGGCTTTCGACTCTCGGTCGGTTTTAGATGTGAGAAGAGTGCCATGACCAGGCGGACGCGACTATGTCGTCGAGGCCGTGGCTGGCATTCCATCCGAGAAGGTTGCGAGCTTTCGCGTTGTCTGCCCACAAGGCAATCGGGTCTCCTGGACGGCGCGGAGATTCCTCGTTCGGCACTGGGCGCCCCGAAGCACGCTCAGCTGCGCCCAGGACCTCCCTCACCGAGGACCCGGTCCCTGTGCCCAGGTTGATCGCCGTGGACGCGTTGCCGTCGCGCAGGTAGTCGAGGGCCCGTAGGTGCGCGTCGGCGAGGTCGTCCACGTGGATGTAGTCACGGACCGCCGTACCGTCGGGCGTCGGGTAGTCGGTTCCGAAGACCTTGAGCGGCGGTCCAGCCCCAAGAAGGGCCTTCATCGCAACCGGGACCAGGTTGAGCGACCAGGTCCAGTCCTCGCCCAAAGTGCCGTCCATCGCCGCGCCGGCGGCGTTGAAGTACCGCAGGCTGACCGACCTCACTCCCAGGCAGCGGTCGTACCATCCGAGGATCCGCTCGACGAGAGCCTTGGATTCCCCGTAAGGGCTTTCCGGGTTCACTGGAGCGTCCTCTCCTACCGGGACCTTCGACGGTGTCCCGTAGACGGCGCAGGTCGACGAGAAGACAATCCGGTCGATGCCCGCCTTCTGCGCGGTTTCGAAGAGCCTCGTGGAACCCCCGACGTTATTCAAGAAGTAGCGGCCCGGCATCTCGAACGACTCCCCCGCAGCCTTGTATGCGGCGAAATGCACTATCGCATCAATGCGATGGTCTGCTATCAGTTTCGAGACGAGGGCCTCGTCGGCGATGTCGCCCTGGACGAACGGTGTGTCGCTGACTGCGGCGCGACTTCCGAACTCCAGAGAGTCGAGCACGACCACATCCTCGCCGCGGGCGCGAAGGGCTTTCACAGTGTGGGATCCGATATAGCCGGCGCCGCCGGTAACCAGGACAGTCATCGCTATATTCTGCCCGCTCAACCGCAAGTCACGTTCCCCCGGCGTCTTCCGGGCGACCGGTTGGGTGGTCGTTGCCGCGCGAAGCTGTCCACGATGTTCGTGACGAACCACGTGCTAGCGGGCGCCCTCATAGGAAGAGCCCTGCGCAGGCATCCCGTTGCAGCTTTCGGCGTCGGGGTGGTCTCGCACTTCGCCATGGACGCCTGCCCGCACTGGGGTATGGGCGACGACGAGCCCTTCTCGTGGGAGCGCTTCTATCCGATCGCACGCTGCGACGGCTGCCTCGGGCTTGCCGCGATGACAGCGGGTCTTGGGTTGGCGCCGGGTGCGAACAGGAAGGCGAGTTTGTCAGGGATGCTCGGCGCAGCGGCGGTCGACGCAGACAAGCCGATGCGTTACTTCTTCGGCTGGAACCCGTTCCCGGCGGCGGTGCAGAGGCTGCACACCCGGGTCCAACGCCAAGCGCCGAACCGGATGAGCGTCGAGTTGGCCGTCGGCGCGGCGCTCGCCTCTACGGTCGTGGTGCTGTCTCGGCGCGACCGGGCACGGAGCTAAACGGCGCGCTCTCGTCAAGCGAAGCGCCGTCTAGCCAGCCAGCTCATACCAGTCGTAGTGTGCGGACTTCAGGTCGCTCGGCTGGCTGCGGCCGACCGCCTGGATGCAGTTGAGCCATGAGTAGTCGGGGTGACCGGTGTCGAAGGTGGGCGTGACGTACGCCGGACTCGAACCGACTCGGGTCGTTGCGTTCGTGCGGCCACGATATTGGATGACGATCAGGGCACCGTCATCAGTTTCGACCAACGCCCGGACGTCGATCGTTGCGACTCCGCCCGAGACGGTCACATAGTCAGCGGCCTGTCCTACCAGTTGGGCACGGATTCGATCTCCGTTCAGGACCATGCCGGTGACCTGGGCCACCCACCGGTCGCCGGCAGGACCAGCTCCGACGAACTTCGCCCGGTCGATAGTGAGGTCGACGGTGCAGAGCGGCACAAGACTTAGGGATGAGGTCATTTCTCGGAGTCGAGGTAACAGTCGAGGATCTCGTGGAAGTACATCACCCGGGGCCTCCTGGCGTTGTGCTGGAACGGCGATGCTATCGATTCCGCCGGCGTCCGTGCCGAGTTGGACCCTCCTCGGGTCGAGGCGCCGTAACCTCACAGTTCATGGTCACCTCGAGAGGAACAGCGCCGCGCACCGATCGAAGCAGCCGTCGGCGCCAGGAGATACTCGACTCGGCGCGTCGCGTGTTCGAAGCGCGCGGATACCTCGACGCGACTGTGGCGGACATTGTCGACGCGTTGGGAGTCGCCCGGGGAACTTTTTACACGTACTTTGCGTCGAAGGACGAGGTCCTACAGGTGCTCGTCAACGACATGTCCGACGCCCTCTTCGACGCCGCCACGCACCCCGCCGAACACCACGAAACGCCGTACCTCGCTCTCGAAGCGACGATCCGCCAGTTCGTTCACAGCTACCGGGACTGGGCGGCGCTAATCCGGAACCTCGAGCAAGCCCTCGCCTACAACAGCGACTTTCTCGCAGTGCGCCAGGAGATCCGGCGCCGGTTCAGTCAACAGCTTGAGTCGGTGATCCGCCATCATCAAGCCCGAGTTCCCGATCCCGACGGGCTGGACCCAAACACTGCCGCGTACGCCCTCGGCGGGATGGTGGACGACTTCGTGCATGGGGCGTACCTCCTTACGAACTCCGAGCCAAGCGAGGCCGACATCGTCACCCTTTCGATCATCTGGGCACGCGCCGTTCTGTTCCCGGTGGAGCGGACGAGTCAGGCGGACCAGGCCCGCTCGTAGCAGCCGGATGACTGCTCCAAACTTGCGTCTTGCGGGGCCCTTGTGACTGCGTCCCGGTCCGGCGGTCGCCGGCTTTAGCGCACAGAAGTTTCCACCCATCCGGCTGCCGATGTGGCCGCCACCATCCCAGTCAAGGTTTGTGCCACGGGCCTATCGGCTAGCACCTAAACTGTGCGTGTTGCGCTCGTAGCCCAATGGATAGAGCGTCTGACTACGGATCAGAAGGTTGGGGGTTCGACTCCCTCCGAGCGCACTCAAGAGGTCTTCACGTTTTAC
>JAKAZH010000113.1 GCA_021815935.1 Actinomycetes bacterium | reverse complement strand
CTACGGGTACGAAACGGTCATCGGAGGAAATTTCGGCCCAGGTCTCAAGAATGCTTCCGACCCCCCACGAGCCGGCCACAACCAACACGGCGCGCTGTTCGTCGTCGAGTCCGAGTTGCTCTCGTATGACGCTGCGAGCGGGAAGTTGTGACTGCTCGAATCGCAGCGGCACTGCCGGACCGCAAGCAACACTTGGACGCCTCGAAAGCCGGCTCGCCTCTATTGCGGAACCCTCGTGAATCGCAAGATTGACGTCGACGCCTGGGTGCACCCAGAGGGGGTGCACGCCGAAGTCGGTGATGAAGTTGACGACCGGCACCGCGAGGCGGTCTCTGCGGCGTAACCTCCCTAGACAGATGGTCGCCAAAGGGTAGGTCGATACGACCACAGTCGGATCGAACTTCGACACCCATCGAAGAAGCCTGCGTCGGGTGAGCATTGTCACGACCACGGCGAGAAACCTCGACAGCCAGGGCACCCGGTACCACAGCCGGTAGGACGCTTCGTAGGCCGACGGCACGTGCCTCAACTCGAATTCGTACCCAGATCGAAGGGCCGAGCCGATTCCGAGCGGCGCGCTTGCGAGGAAATCCTCGATGACGGCGTCGTGGCCTTCCTCGCGGAGTTGTTGAGCAAGGTTGCGAGCCGCGCCGTCGTGGCCTGCGCCCATGCTCGCTGAAATGATCAGAACTCGCCCGCTCGGCAGCGAACTCAGAGTGCTGGAGGGCGAAGCGAGCGTGTCAGTCCTGCGCACTGCGACACAGGCTAGCGGCTCAGCCCGAGCGAACTGTAGGCGAAGCCTGCAGAATCGCAGACTGCATCGCCCTCAACGCCGGCCGCCGAGCCGCCGATCGGCGACGAGATCGAGGACGAGCCCGGTCCATCCTGTCTGGTGGGACGCTCCCAGCCCTGCCGCCGAATCCCCGTGGAAGTACTCGTGGAACATGAGCATGTCTTTCCAGTTCGAGTCGATCTGAAGCTTTTCGTAGTCGCCGAAGACCGGCCGCCTGCCTTGGTCGTCAGGCAGGAATATCGATACGAGCCGACGTGACAGGTCGTTCGCGACGTCGTGCAGCGAGGCGTGCGCGCCGGACCCGGTTGGATGCTCCACGGTGAAGCTGTCACCAAAATAGTGGTGGTAACGGTCGAGCGCCTCGATCAGGAGGTAGTTGAGAGGAAACCACACCGGGCCCCTCCAGTTCGAGTTGCCGCCGAAAAGCGCGGTGGTGGACTCGCCGGGCTCGTAGTCGACGGTGGCCTCGGTTCCACCGATCCTGATCTCGAAAGGGTGATCGAGGTGCGCCTTGGACACCGAGCGCACACCGTAATCCGACAGCATCTCGTTCGGATCGAGGACGCGGCTCAGCACCCTGGCGAGACTTCGAGGGTCCACCACCGACAGCAGGAGTCGGTCGCTGCTGCCCTTGACAGCTATACGCGACACATGTTCGCCAAATTCCGGTTTGTTGTCGAGGAACCATTTGAGGCGACGGCTAAAAGACGGAAGCGTAGCCAGATGCGTCGGCTCCAGCACCGTCACGGCGAACAATGCCACGACTCCCACCATCGAGCGGACCCTGACCGGGATGGAATCTCCGCTGTCGAGTTGAAGAACGTCGTAGTAGAAGCCGTCCTCTTCATCCCACAGGCCTTGGGTCTCCATCGCGTGCGCGATGTAGGTGAAGTGTTCGAAGAACTTCGTTGCAACGTCCTCGTAGACGGGGTCGTCGACTGCGAGACGCAGTGCTATCTCCAGCATGTTCAAGCAGAACGTGGCCATCCAGGCGGTCCCGTCCGATTGCTCTGTGCGGCCAGGCACCGGCAGTGGCTTCGAGCGGTCGAACAGCCCTATGTTGTCGAGTCCGAGGAATCCGCCCTCGAAAACGTTGTTTCCCGCTTCGTCCTTACGGTTTACCCACCATGTGAAGTTCAACAGGAGCTTGTGGAACATCCGCTCCAAGAAGTCGTGATCTACCGAGGCGTCCTCCCCGCGTGCCGCTCGGGCCTGCTGGTCGATCTCTGCTACTCGCAGGACAGCCCACGCGTGCACCGGAGGATTGACGTCGCTGAAATTCCATTCGTAGGCGGGGAGCTGGCCATTCGGGTGCATGTACCACTCACGACAAAGCAGGATGAGCTGGCGCTTGGCAAATGCGGCGTCGAGATGCGCGAGCGCCACGCAATGGAACGCAAGGTCCCAGGACGCGTACCACGGGTACTCCCACGGGTCAGGCATCGAAATGACGTCACGATTGTTGAGGTGCGGCCACTCACCGTTGCGTATTTCACCCCGGCCCGGGGGAGGTGCGGGCTGGGTGGCGTCACCTTTGAGCCACTCCGCGACATCGAAATGAAAGAACTGTTTCGACCAGAGCATGCCGGCTGCGGCTTGACGCATAACCTGGCCTTCTTCGGGAGTGGCGTCGGCTGGAAGGAGGTTCGCGTAGAAAGCGTCGGCCTCGGCTTTCCTCGCTTCTATCACCGAGTCGAAGTTGCGGACTAGGTCACCCTCGGCGGCGCTTGGCGCCGGGCGCGCGCCTTCGCCGGTCTTCCAGAACCGAAGGCGGACCTCGACTGTTGCGCCGGGATCTACCGTCAAGTGATGGTGGATTGCAGCCTTCGTGCCGACAAGCGCCGGGTTGACTGTCGGCGTCTTGTGAACAATGTGATCGGCGATGCCGTCCTTCGCGAACACTGGACCGTTCGTGGCGTAGAGCTTGGCGGTGTTTGTGTCGTTGTCACAGAACAGTGGTGTCCCATTCTGATTCCACGCCAGCTCCCACCGCCCTAGAGCGGGGTGCTCGGCGACCAGGCGGGAACCTTGCATCGAAAGGACCGGACGCTCGGTGCCGGGGAACCATGACCAGGTGTTGCGGAACCAAACTGTCGGGAGCAGGTCTATCGTCGCTGTCTCCGGGCCGCAGTTTCGGGCAGTTATCTTCCAAAGAACGTCTTCAGGTCCGGCCTTCGCCCAAGTGCACTCGACGGCCCAGAAGCGATCTTCGTCGAAGACGCCGGTGTCCAGCAGTTCGTACTCGCGCTCGTGGCGTGAACGGGAGCCGTTGACCCGAAGCAGGTCCTGGTAGGGAAACTCCGCTTGGGGGTAGTGGTATCGCCATCGAAGCCACGACGACGTCGGTGTCGCGTCTAGGTACCACCAGTACTCTTTGACATCCTCACCGTGGTTACCTTGCTCGCCGGTGAGCCCGAAAAGCCGCTCCTTTAGGATCGGATCCTTACCGTTCCACATCGCGAGGCTCAGGCACAGGTTCTGCTCGTCGTCACAAAGGCCGGCCATACCGTCCTCGTTCCAACGGAATGCCCTCGAAGCGGCGTGCTCGAACGGGAGGTACGACCACGCGTCGCCGTTGGCGGAGTAGTCCTCGCGCACCGTACCCCACGCTCGCTCCGAGAGGTACGGACCCCAGCGCCTCCACGGCAAATCGCCCCTATCGGCTTCGCGTACGCGCTCGCGCTCAGTCTCCATGCAGTTAATGTAGGCATTTTTCCTTGCCTGGCAAGGGCAATACTTGACCTGGAGGCAGAAAACCTCTTGTATATCAGGGAAACTTCCCCAACTATCTGGAGGTAGCAGTGAACAGGACAGAATTGGCCCAGGCGGTTCAGACCGCGACCGGTCTTGACAAGAAGCAGTCGGAGGCCGCCGTCGAGGCTGTCGCCGCTGCCATTATCGGGGAGGTGAAAGCTGGGAACCGTGTGTCGATCTTCGGGTTCGGTTCGTTCGACCCGAGGGCACGGGGACCGAGAACCGCCCGTAATCCCCAAACCCAGGCGACAGTGAAAGTGCCGGCATCGAAGTCGGTGGCGTTCAAGCCGGCCGCTGCCTTCAAGGCGGCGCTCAACACGAAGAGCCGGGCGTCTGCAGCAAAGAAGGTCGTTCCCGCTGCGGCAGCGACTAGCACACGTGCCTCGACGACAAAAGCTTCGCCCGCAAAGGCTTCCGCGCCTGCGAGCAAGGCCACGCCCGCCAAGGCCGCTGCAGGTAAGGCGACGGCCGCCAAAGCGGCGCCCAGCAAGGCGACGGCCACCAAAACGGCGCCTGTAAAAGCTGCTGCATCGGCGAAGGCCACAAAGGTACCTGCCAAGGCGGCCAAATCCGCTAAGAAACGGTGAGTTTGTGCAGCACCGGGCGGGACCTTCGACTTTGAGCTTGTCGGGGTCCCGCCCGAAGCCGTTGCAGCGCCGACGGCGTTTGACTACAAATCCTCGGGATGAGCCAGGCAGGCTCAGTCCCGGGCGAGCAGTCTCAAAGACCGTCGATCAGCTTGAAAGCCTCGGCCGGCCCGTAGCCGAAACCCGATGCCAGTTCCTCGTGGCGTGAGCGCATCCTTCGATCAAAAGCTTTGATCGCCTCGTCGTCGTCGACCTGATCGATCTGCATGGTCGATCGGAACTGGGAGCGATGAGCGAGCAAAGCCCGGAGCTTCACATCTTCGAACCCCGAGATCGTCTCGAGATGATCAGGAACGTCCGCCTCCCAAAGTAAAAGTCTGTCCGGGCGGTGCGGCGCAAGGCCGTGCTCGGGAAAGAAGTGGGGGTCACGTGCAGCGACGATGCCGTCGGTGAGGAGAAAGCCGGCGTTTCTATGATCCGGATGCAGACGGTACCGTTTCCACGGATCATGGCCGAGCACGACCTGCGGTTTGACCGTCCGGATATGTCTCGCAACAACGCTGCGCTGTTCGAGTGAGCATAGGAGCTCGCCGTCCACCCATCCACCGAAAGCGACCCTACCGTCGCCTCCCAGGATCCTTGAGGCCTCGATCTGTTCGTCATGTCGATGAGCGACCAGCTCATCCCGGTTTTGAGCGGGGTCCCACGTTCCTTTCGAGCCGTCGGTGCAGACAAAGTGATGGATCTTGCATCCGGCCGCCGCCCACTTGGCGAGCGTTGCGCCGCACCCGAACTCGATGTCGTCGGGGTGTGCGCCGATTGCGAGCGCGCTCTGCGGGACGTCGACGTCGACCGTCGGGGTCGTGAGGAACGCGCCGTGCGAGTTGGGATCGCTCATAGAGCTACCGCCATGAGATCGTCAGGAACGTCCACGTCCCACGCCAACGGCGAATCGTGGACAACCCGAAGGGCCGTGCCGGCTCGACGGGATTCGTCGACATGGCGCCGAAACGATTGCGGCCCGTATGCGAATTTGAAGGATATTCCCGGTGGAACCGATATCACGTTGGTCCCATCCTCTCGACGATCCGGTACGAGGGTGATCCCAGGAAACTCTGTCACCCAGCCGATGTCGCTAGCTAAAGGCAGATCGCTTGCTACCACTGCGACTGTAGCGAAACCCTCCGCCCTGAGACGCAGCAGCCCGAACTGCACGGCCCCGTTGAGCCCCCGCCCCGGCTCGCAGATCACCGTTGCGCCGAGAGCGGTCGCCCAGCGTGCCACCTCGTCGTCGTCGCACACGACGGCGACGGTCAAAGCCCCGGCCGAACCGACGACCCGTTCAGCCATCTCGATCGCCAACCTCCGCCGCTGCGATGGTGTAAGTGCCGGAGCCAACCTGAGTTTCGCTCGATCGAACGCCTTGACGGGAATGAGAACGGCATCGCCCAGAGATCCCGGGGTGGGCGACGCGCTCATGGTCCATATGATAGGGAATCGTCATGGAGTTGCAGAACGCCGCGGCTAGCCGTGTGAGGCTGAGCTGTAGCCTGACCTGTAGCCTGAACTCACAATGATCCGCCAGCTATTCCCCGCACCGGTGAGCATAAGCACTTCGCAGGCATTTGAGGAGGCTTACTTACACGCGGCCGAGGAGCACCTGCGCACAAACTTCGTCTCATCAATAGACGGAGCCGTCGAGATCGACGGGGTCAGCGGGCCGCTCGGAGGTCAAGCCGACCGTGCAGCGTTTTTTGCGATGAGGGCGGTCTGCGACGTGATCCTTGTCGGGGCAGGGACGATGCGCGCTGAGAACTACGGCCCCGTCAAATTGGGCGAGGACAGGATGGCGAGACGGGCAAGTCGGGGCCAGGCGCCACTCCCGCGCCTCGCAGTCGTCTCGCGAAGCGGAGCGCTCGATGCAGGT
>JAKAZH010000112.1 GCA_021815935.1 Actinomycetes bacterium | reverse complement strand
AACGCCTGGTTCGCGACCGACGCCAGCACTATCGACGCGATCAGCAGCAAGCTGAGGGCTATGACGAGCGATCCCCGCTCGTCGGCGCCCCGTCCCAAGTCGCGCGCTTCGCGCATTCGCGTAAGAGCTGACCCTCGGCGCAACTGCCCCCGCGCAGTTTGACGCCGTTTCGTCCTGATCGAGTCCGGATTGCTCATGAAAGTGGGCACGCGCTGGTCGTGGGCGGGTTAGCGGTCGTGGAGTTGACGGCGGTGAAGGTCACCGCCGCAATCGACGACACGGCCGGGACTGTCGAAGTGGATCCCGAGTCGAGCGAGACCAGCACCTGTTGGCGGATCAACGACCCTGAGGTGGCGTTCGGTACGCTGAACACAGCCTGGCTTGGTGCGCTCGACAGCCCTGACCCGATAATCGACCACGGCGTGGCAGCTGAGACGCTGCCGCCGGCGTCCCATGTTCGCTGCTCCAGCTCTCCTTTCGTGGTGTCGTAGAGAAGTTCGGTGCACTGAGGGTGGCCGAGAGTGGCGATCGTCCAAGCGGAGTAGAACGTGAGCGCGTAGTCGCCGCTCGGTACCGCGGAAGCGTCCGTCGGCGCCGTCGAGCATGGGTCGCCGGCCGCAGCGGTCCACCCGTAGGGGCAGTCGATGCTGGCGGCGTAGCGGATCTCCTTGTCGAGGGCGATGAACGCCAAACCGACCTGCGAGGACGTCTTGTCGAGCGATGCAGCCTGGTTCTGCTGGGTCATCACGTTGATGATCGACACGAGCACCATCACCACTACGAGTGACATGATCACCATCGTGACCAGCAATTCGATGAGGGTGAAGCCCTCGTCGCCTCGTCCTTTCAGGCGGTCGCGCCCGCTCACAGTGGCCATGCCTTGCTCGCACCGTCAGCCGTGACTGTCGACGACCAGGTGGTCTGTGATCCGACGCTGGCTAGGGCGGAAACCTGCGACGACGACAGGGCGCTCGGGAAGACCGCTGCGTCGGACAAGGAGCCTTGGAGGGAGTTCTGGTCAGGGTTGTCAGGCCAGCCTGAAACGTTGTCCCATCCGATGTTCCAGTACCCGGTGTAGGCCTGCGATGACGTTACCGAGTTTGACGCCACCTTCGACCCGTCGACGTAGAGGGTCATGCCGGCAGTTGAGCTGATCGATGCGACAGCGAGGTGCCAGTCGCCGCCGTTGTAGGTGCCGGGGCTTTTGAGTTCGATGGTGTTGCCGTTGTATGCGCCGAAGACGACGTGGCCGTTGTTGTCGACCCAGAGCACCTTGTCCCAGTCGTTGCCGCCGCTCCCGCTCGAGGTGTTGGCGAAGCCCATCAGCACCCCTGACTGGGACGTCTTGAACCATACGGCGATTGTGAAGCTTGAGCTGGAGGGACCCGGCGAGCTGTTCAGCTCGGCGCCGTATGCGCCCGAGTCCCCGGGGAAGCTCAAGTCGCTCGAGGTGGGGCTGCTGTCGGTGAAAGGCCCGCCGTTCGATGAACTGGTCGCGTTGTAGACGCACATCGGGTCCGTGGATGCGGCGGTGTCCGCGAACGAGGTGGCTCCGTTCGGGCACGGCGGCGGCGGGGCAGTGGTAGTGGTGCTCGATGACGACGACCCGCTCGGAATCACTTCCGCGAACTGCGGGTCAGTTCCAGTGCTTATCAGGCTGGAGGTCACGTAGTCGCAGGTGTTCGCCGGGCAGACACCCGTCGCCGGCCACGAAACTGCTACGACGACCCGAACCATCGGCGCGCCCGACGACGTCGTATTGCAAGCGCTTGAAGTCTGTCCCAGCTGCAGGTAGCAAACGCCCATGAAGGTTTGAGTGCTGAAGTGGTAGTTGTCTATGACCGAGCTGGACGACAGGGGTACGGCCGGCGTTCCTGCCGTCTGGTCGTACTGGTCGGTGTTGGCGAGGCTCACCCCGCGCGGGGTCGACGTGGCGCTGCCGGCAGATCTGCCGTTTAGGAGCTGGGTGGGGTCGATCGCCCTGGCGTAGTCGACTGCGGTGTCGGCCAGCACGGATGCAACCTGGCGCACCCGACCCTGGTTGCCAGCCTGGGTGCCGCTCGTCGCGGCAGACAGGAACATAGGGAACAAAAGGGCGAGGATCGCAACGGCGATGAGAGTTTCTATCAAGGTGAAACCGTTGTCGTCGGCGTCGCTTTGGCGACGCCGACGCGACGTCACCCGTATCAGTGTCGGAACCCGCTCCACCGCCTACGTGTCGGCAACGCAGCTTCAGGCCTTTAGTTTGCGTGGGAGAGGGGACGTCGCCTGCGCGCTACAAGGAATTGGACGAAGACGGCGACGTGGGGGAAACCCTAGGTGTTACGGATAATGTTAGTTATCCGTAATAACGTGGCGCATGAGCGACGCTGAAGGGGGTTGTCTTAGGCGACCTCCCGGCGGTATGTTTGGGATGGAGTGTTTCTTTCCACCACGTTCGTAGGTGTGTAGATGGGTCCGATGAAACCCGTCCCGTGGAGTTGGCACGCCGCACTCTACGATTGGCAGAGCGGGCCGTTCGCTCTGGCGACACTGGCGGTGCTGTGCGCCGTCGCATACTGGTATCTGCGGTCGGATTGGCGCTTGGCGGGCAGAGGCCGACGTTGGCCTGCTAGAAGGACGACGTCATTTATGCTCGGGCTGGTCAGCATCGACTTGGCGGTCCAGTCCCCAGTCGCGACGTTCACAGCGTCGTACTTCGAGGCGCATGTCATTCAGCACCTGCTCCTGATGGTCGTTGCGCCGCCGCTTCTTGCGTTGGGTGCACCGTCCACCCTTTTTCTCCAGACTTCGACCAGAAGGCTCAAGACGCTGTGGTTGAAGGTGTTGAAGTCACGAGGATTCGCTGTCCTGACATTCCCTTTGACAGTGTTCGCGTTGTACTTCGGCGTGATGTTCGCCTTTTTCCTGACATCTCTTATCAACTTCGCGATGTTGCACATGTGGGTCATGGACTCGTTCAACGTAATGTTCTTCCTCGGTGCAACTCTGTACTGGTGGCCGCTGGTCGGGCTTGATCCGATAGTCCACTGGCGGATGGGGTACGGCGCCCGGATGGTCAGCATCCTCATCGCCGGCCCTCCCGAGGTCATCCTCGGCCTGGCGATACTGTCTTCGAGCAGACCGATAGCTTCGATGTACAGCCTTGCGAGCACACGGGCGGGCGGCGGGCTGCTTTGGGCTGCAACCGAGGCATCGGCATTGATCGGCTTCATCCCGGTGTTCCTGCAGTGGGCACGCGCCGACGAGAGAGCCGCCAAACGTATCGATCTGCAAGCCACGCCAACATACGCCGTGTCGAGCGCCCATGCGGAGGGCTTTGCTGGCCAGCTAGACCGTCTCGGCGACGACGATCCCGTGCCGGCCGCGAGCCCGCAGGCGAGCAAGGACGACGAGGCCTGGAACGCCTACTGGCTGATGCGAACAGGTTCGGTGCCTCACTCGCGTGAATGGGTCCCCAACTCCCCCGCCGAATAACCTGGAATTGCCGCCCGCCGCCCGCCGCCCGCCGCCCGCCGCCGGGGGTCGGTTGTCAGCCTCATGTAAACCCAGCTGAACCTTATGTAAACCCAGCTGAACCGACGGCGTCGCCAGTAGTGCTCCGTAGCCGTAACAGGTCGGCTTCGCGGTAACGTCCCCTATCGGGCGGCTGGAGCGCGTGGCGCACCCTCGGCGACCGCCGAAAGTGTTCCATTTGGTCAGGATCCGCACATGCGGGAAAACTTTTGACCATTTGACGCGTTTTTCCGCACTTTTTGGTACCCGATCTTCCTTCTCAAAAGATCGGGTACCAGCCCTCGCTCACAAAACGCACTTTTTGGTACCAGACTTTTCCAGCTTGAAGATCCTGACCATCTGTGACGGTCCCCTGCCAGGATCCTTGGCTGCCCAGGTCAACCGGGTCCGCAAATCACCCGGACCGATGGAAAAGATGCGAGCTCTGCCGGCCTTCGGCCGGCCTGGCGCCCCTCCGCTACGCTCCGGGTTGCCCTCAGGAGAACACGCATCTGACGGTATCGGAGAAGTATCAGCAGGCGTCGCCGAGCATCCGGAATCTCGCGAGACACGACAGCGTCATCCTCAGCAGTCACGCCGGCAACGGTCTCGTTGACAGCACAGGCTGCTCACGGGAGACAGCCGGCCCGTAGCATGCTTGGATCATGCCCTCGAAGACGCCCGGTCCAGTTCGTCGGGGTCCGGGGGCCGGTCAGCGCAGCGGCCTGAGAGTCGTGCTCGGGGCTCGCATGAGGCGCTTCAGGCGGGTGCTGGTAGCGGCGCTGCGCGAATCCGTGCGTGACCGGATAACGATGAGCGCTGGAAGCCTGGCCTTCCACTGGTTTCTTGCTGTCTTTCCTGCCGCGGTGGCGGCAATCGGACTCGCCGGCTTGCTCCGCCTGTCCCCGGGGGAGCTTCGGCATTTGGTCCACGGTCTCGGAGTGCTTTTGCCCACACAGATGTCGGCGGTCCTAACCCAGGCGCTGACCCGACCCAACCATGGCGGAGCGAGTCAGCTCGAGCTGGCTTTGGGAGTCGCCGCCGCGTTGTGGAGCGCGATCGAGGCAACCGCATCGCTGCAGGTAGCCCTCGACGTGGCTTGCGAGGTCACATCCGACCGAGGGTTCCTCGGACGCCGCTTGATGGCGCTGCCGTTAGTTCTTGCCACCGTAGTCCTCGGCAGCTCAGCGTCGGTACTGATGGTTCTCGGCAACCCGCTCCGCCGCCTGCTTCCACGCCAGATTCCCCTGGTACAACCGGCGTTCGGAGTTGTATGGGACGTCGTGCGCTATGGGGGTGCAGCGATCCTGGTGATGATCTTGCTGTCGACCTACTACAGCCTCGGACCGAACCGAAACCATCCAAGATGGCGTTGGATCTCAGCCGGCTCGGTCGTGGCTGCCACGACCTGGCTTGCGTCGTCGGGGGTTTTCGCGTTTTACCTGGATCATTTCGGCCACGAGAGCAGAACCTACGGGACCTTTGCAGGGGTCGCGATCCTCGCCTTGTGGCTGTTCCTGACCGCGAACGCCGTACTGTTCGGCGCTGAGCTCGACACTGAGATCGAACGCGCAGCTGGGACGGATAGTCAGCCGGCGGTCGGGGACTCCTTGCGGGATTGGCCCCGGGCCTCTTTCGCCCTCGCGTCACGCGCCTTCTTACGGCGAGTCCTGTCGTGCTTCCAACGCACGGTCGATCGTGCTCCGCGGCCCATAGAGAAATCCTAGCAGTCCGGGGCGGCAGCGAGGAACTTGACGGTCTCCGCCAGGAACCTGTAGTCCTTCGGGGTGCCGAAATGGTCGGCACCCGCCAAGCTGACCAGGCGGGCAGCCCGGAGAGCATCGAGAAGCTCGTCTGCTGGCCCGGCGAAGTCGCGGTCTCCGAGTACGACCAGAACCGGTGACCGGACTTCCGCGAGTTCGCTTCGCGTCAGTGGGACATGCGGGCGTCTCAGGCACGCTGCCAGCGCCAGCGGGTCGTTGCCTGGGGAGCGGGCGAACCTGGCGAACGCGCCGGCCGCCTCGTGGTCTCCTTCGCCGGTAACTCCCCTTTCGACCGCCACAGCTAGGGGTTCTTGGTCCGAGAAGCGTAAAACGTTGTCGCCTACACCGCCGAGCGCAATCCTCCTGAATCGCGCAGGGTCCCTGGCGGCTACTCGGAGGAGAAGCTGCGCGCCGAGACTGAAGCCGACCGCGTCGACCAGGTCGTAGTCCGCGATCGCCTGTACGACACTCGCATGGAGGTCCCTGTAGTCCTCGGGGTCGGTCGGCTTGCGGGCGTCACCATGGCCGAGCAGATCGACGCCGATCACCGTTCTTCCTTCCTCTTCCAGCACGTCGACCCAGCCTGGTTCCCGCCAGTTCCTCTCAAACGACGATGCGAAGCCGTGTACGAGCAGGACCGGGATGTCGCTCACCGTGCCAGAGTAGCGGCGGCGCCGCACTCCAGGCCACGCCCCTGGTGAGCCGACGGTGCAGGCGGCTTGGATACTCCTGTAGCGTGTGCGGCGTGGCTCGACGACTCGAGATTGAACTTACCAGCTCCCGCCCCGACGGCACCTGGACTTGGCGCGCTGCAGGGGCACG
>JAKAZH010000111.1 GCA_021815935.1 Actinomycetes bacterium | reverse complement strand
GTGGAGCTGCGAGCGATCACGACAGACGTCGGCGTCGACTCTTTGTCACTCGGGGCCACAAAGAACGGTGCCCTGTTGGCGGAGGCCGTCGTTACCCTGAACGACGGCGCGGCGAGTGGGACTGCGTTTCTCCGCAAGTCCGCCATGCAGCTTGCGTCGAAGATGCGCTTCGTCGCGTGCCAGCTCCTTGCGATGTACGGAACGGACCTTTGGCTACGCAACGCCGCACACGCCAACGCTATGGCCGCACGACTCGCCGGTGTGCTCGAAGCTCTGCCGGGGGTAGCTCTCAGCCATCCGGCGCAGGCTAACAGCGTGTTTGCACATCTACCTGACGGCGCAGCCGAGCGTCTTCGTGGACGCTTCGGCTTCTACGACTGGGACCGCGAGATCGGCGACACCAGATTTGTCTGCTCGTGGGACACTACTTCGCAGGACGTCGACGACCTGGCGCAAGCGTTGAAGGAATTGAACGAGACCTGTGGTCCTCAGCAGGAGATCTGCTGACCGTCGATCAGATCGGAGTTCCACTGCGCGAGAGTCTGCTCGGGGATAGCAGCGAAACCCTTGAGGCGCCCGATCGGCGGCCACACTTCGACGGAGCTCGCGTGGTACCCGGTCGCGAGCGACATGGAGGAACAGTCAAGCGTCGATCCGACTGTCTGAAAGTAGACGCCTGGGCGCACGTCGGCCGGCGCGCCTTCCAAACTCGCTATCTCGGCGTAGGTGCCGGCAAGCCCACCACTCGCGGCGGTGGAGCTCAAGGCGTTGTTGCCGAGCTGGCACACTGGTCCACCGTTGGCGGCCGACGCGGCGCACTGCTCCATGACGGAGGTGGTAAAAGCCTGGTCGAACCCCGGTGCGGTCGGAAGCGGGTTGAAGGCGAACGTGACCGGAGTGAGCTTCCATCCTGAGTAGTCGCCGAGCGCTCCCTGCAGGCAGCTTTCCTGTGCTTGAACACTCCATCCTGCAGCCTCCATCGCGTCACGGCTTTCCATCCCTGCAACGGGGACGATAAATGGCTCCCCCGTCGACGACGAGCACGACGAGACCGAGACCGCCCGGATCAAAGGGTTGCCGTCGTACCTGGCTGCCATGGCGTGCTGAAACGTCGACCACGCTTGACGGAATGCGCCTGTCCAGAAGCGACCTACGCTCACGTTTCGTGAAGCATGAAGCCCTATCGTGACCGCCACCTCCGGACCAGACGCCGAGATGACCCATGCCGGGGCGCTCTGTCCGGCGAAGATCCGCAACTTGACGCCGAGCG
Organism: Actinomycetes bacterium; assembly: GCA_021815935.1. Next base: position 4,832 of record JAKAZH010000111.1, on the reverse strand, counting down.
GGGTCGAGGGATGCTGGGCATTCCAGGCGGACACGTTTGCCAGCGACTCGTCGAGCGGGGCCCAGTCATAGACGCCGTTCGAGGGCTCGAGCTGCGACCATGACTCGTTGACGACGATGCCCGAGAATGCCCCGGCGTACGCGTCGAGAACGCTCGGGTCGGTTGCCGGGAACGGCTGGTCGGCGATGTATGGACCCTGGTAGCCCATATCTATCAGGCCGACGAGAGGCGCCTTGCGGCCTGATGACGAAGTGGCCGGGGCAACCGTCGGAGGGGGCGTCGAGGTCGATCCGCCGGACGCGGGTGTCGTCACGCTGGTAGAGGGCGCACTGCTCGACAGGTCCGAGCTGGCGGCGTGACCGGCCGACCCGCAGGCCGCGGCGAGCAAGCCGATACAGGCTACGCCCGTCGCTACACGCAGTTTGGCATGTTCAGATTTCATGATCCGAAAACTACAGGTGATAGATCAGGGAACCTGAAGCGATCTATCAGGAAACTGTCAACGGCTCCCGGCTGGCGACGAGGCGATCGTAGCGAGAGACGGATCGGGAGACGGGTCGGGTGAAAGCTCGGCGCGAAGGTCGGCGATCTCGTCGCGCAACTTCGCCGCGTACTCGAATCGCAGGTCGGCAGCCGCTTCGCGCATCTCTTCTTCCAATGTGGATATGAGCCGCGCGAGCTCGCTTTTCGGCAACTGAGCGAGGTCACTTCTCGCCTTGTCTCTACGGCGGCTACGCCGGTCCGAGCCGGGTATCGGAGCCCCATCACTCCGACCGCCGAGAAGCACCAAGATGTCGGTGATCGCCTTGCGAACAGTTTGCGGGTCGATTCCATGCTCGAGGTTGTAAGCCTGCTGTAGGGCGCGACGGCGGTGCGTCTCCGAAATCGCTCGCTTCATCGAATCCGTCATGCGGTCCGCGTACATGACAACCTGGCCGTTGACGTTGCGCGCGGCGCGGCCGATCGTCTGGATTAGAGATGTCTCCCCGCGAAGGAATCCCTCCTTGTCGGCGTCGAGTATCGCGACCAGCGACACCTCCGGAAGGTCAAGACCCTCGCGGAGAAGGTTGATCCCGACCAGAACGTCGAACTCGCCTAGACGCAGGTCTCTCAGGATCTCGATGCGTTGCAAAGTGTCGATGTTCGAGTGCAGGTAGCGAACCTTCAGGCCGGATTCGACGAGGTAGTCGGTGAGGTCCTCGGCCATCTTTTTGGTCAGCGTAGTCACCAACACCCTTTCGCCGACCGCTGTCCGCTCGCCGATGAGCATGATCAGGTCGTCGATCTGCCCCTTGGTCGGCTTCACCGTCACTTCCGGATCGACCAGTCCGGTCGGCCTCACGATCTGCTCGACCACCTGCGTCGACTGCTGAATCTCGTACGCTGCAGGCGTAGCCGACAGAAAGACGCACTGGTTGATCCGGCTGTAGAACTCGTCGAAGCGCAGCGGCCGGTTGTCAGCTGCCGACGGCAGGCGGAAGCCGTGGTCGATCAACGTCTCCTTCCGTGACCTGTCCCCCTCGTATTGGCCGTGGAGCTGCGGTACCGTCTGGTGCGACTCGTCGATGACGAGCAGGTAGTCGTCGGGGAAGAAGTCGAGAAGCGTATGCGGCGGCTCCCCGGCTGTCCTGCCATCTATATGGCGGCTGTAGTTCTCGATCCCCGAACAGACGCCTACCTCCCCCAACATCTCCAGGTCATACGACGTGCGCATCCGTAGCCGCTGCGCCTCGAGGAGCTTTCCTTCCCGCTCGAACCAGGCAAGACGTTGCTGCAGCTCCGCCTCGATGCCAACGATCGCCGCCAGCATCCTTTCCTCACCTGCCACATAGTGCGTGGCGGGGAATACGACGAGCTCCTCGAGCTCGCCGAGCTGCTCCCCCGTGAGGACATCCACCGCCACGATCCGCTCGACCTCGTCGCCGAAAAGCTCGATGCGGACAGCGTGCTCCTCGTAAGCCGGGTGAATTTCTATCGTGTCGCCTCGCACCCTGAACTTGCCGCGTACGAGGTTCGTGTCGTTGCGCTCGTAGTTGATCTCCACCAATCGTCGGAGCAGCGCCCGCTGGTCGTATTCGCCGCCGCGAAGCACATGGAGTATCCGCTTCGAGTACTCCTCCGGAGAGCCGAGGCCGTAGATGCAGCTGACCGACGCGACGACTATCACGTCTCGGCGGGTGAGCAACGCCGAGGTGGCCGAGTGGCGGAGGCGGTCAATCTCGTCGTTGATGGAGCTGTCTTTTTCGATGTACGTGTCGCTCGACGGCAGGTACGCCTCGGGCTGGTAGTAGTCGTAGTAGCTGACGAAGTATTCCACCCTGTTGTTAGGGAAGAACTGGCGCATCTCGCTGGCGAGCTGAGCTGCGAGCGACTTGTTCGGTGCGATGATCAGCGTCGGTCGTTGTACGTTCTCTATAGTCCAGGCGATAGTGGCGCTCTTCCCGCTGCCGGTGATGCCGAGGAGGGTCTGGAACTTGTCGCCGCGAAGCACCCCCTCGGTGAGCTGGCTGATCGCCGAAGGCTGGTCTCCCGCGGGCGCGAACTCCGATACAACCTGGAAGTCAGCCACGACACGATCGTATCGCCGGCTCCGCGTTCACCGAGCGGCGATCTCGACGAGGCGCGACCACACCCGGTCGATCTCCGACTCGAGATCGTCCCGGCTACCCGAGTTGTCCACCACAAGGTCGGCGAGCGACAACCGCTCCTCCCGCGACATCTGCGCTCGACTTCGAGCCCGTGCGTCCGCCTCGTCGAAGCCACGATGCGCGACGAGCCTTGAAATCGCCATCTCGGTGGGCACGTCCACCACTATCACGGAGGACAACAACAGGCGGGCCTTGCCTTCGAGGTCGAGCAGAGGGACGTCGAGTATCACGATGTCCCCGGCTGTCGTCTCGGCCTCGCCAGCTTGCTCCTCCATCAGCTCCCGGATCGCCGGGTGGGTGATGCGGTTCAGGTCGGATAAGGCGGACTTGTCGTTGAAGACGATCTTCGCCAGCGCGTTCCGGTCCAGCCTGCCGTCCGGACCTACCACTGAACCGCCGAATCTGTCTACCACTGGGGCGAACGCCCGGCCGGTCGGCTCGACGACCTGCCTTGCTATCGCATCGGCGTCCACGAGGAGCCCCCCACGCTTGACGAGACCGGCCGCGACGGTCGACTTGCCCGATCCGATCCCGCCTGTGAGGCCCACCCGCACGTCGGCCACGATAGCCGGTCGTCGGTCGCGCTCCCCGCACCAGCAGGCGTCAACCCGTTCTGCGTCGAGACGGAGATCGCCTTACCGGTACGTAGTGTGGGCACGCCTTACGTGTTCGTACTACAGTAGTGTGTGTGGCTGAGACGTTGACGATCCGGTTGGATCAAGATGACCGCGAAGTGTTGGAGACGGCAGCTCACAGACAAGGGAAAGGACTCAGCACGTTCGTTCGCGAGATCGCCCACGCTGAAGCGCGACGGGTACGGCGAGAGACGATCCGGGCAGACGGAGATCGGGTGATGGCCCACCTGGCAGAGCATGCTGACGCGCTAAGGGAACTCGACGAGATCGGGACTCCGCTGACCGACCTTCCGTGAGCCGGTACCCGGCCGGCGCCATCGTGGTGGTCGATTGGCGCGGTGGCTCCTTACCGCAAGAGCCGGGCAGGCTCCGTCCCGCCGTAATCGTGGAAGATCACGAGCTGTTTCCGGAGGAGTACCCAAACGTGTTGGTGGTTCCCTTGACCCGAGATGAGGGATTAGCGCACGGGTCGTTCGCGGAGCGGATCGAGCCAACGGCGGGAAACGGCGCCGACACGACATGCTGGGCCTTGGCCCATCATGTCACCAGTGTGTCGCAGCGGCGCGTCGATCTGACCGCCTCCCGGATCACGACGGAGCAGTTGTCAAGCATTCGCAGACGCATCATGGTTGCCGTCGGAGCTACCTGATTCGTCGGAGCCCGGTAGGACCATCGCTCCCAAGCGCGGGGTCCGACTCGTCAAAGGCGGACAGCGGTCTCCTGGAGGTGCTCTCAGACCCGTGCCGTATCCTTACGGAACCGCCACACCGCGCCACCCGTGAAGATGATCAGCCAGGCCAGAAGGTTCGCTGCCCACGTCCAGTCGAAGGATCCTTGAACCAGCGGATAGTGAACGACCTGGTTCAAGCCGAACAAGGGCGTGAAGGCAGCGAGCTGGCGTAGCAGGTGGGAGAACTGGCTGAGAGGGATGAACAGGCCGCCGCCGAAGGAGAAGAGCATGAGGGCGAAGCCGATCACCTGCATGCCGTTCTCGGATGGGAGAAGATAGCCAATGAACAGGCCGAAGGCAGCGAAGAGCAGGGAGCCAACCCAAAGCACGACCCCCGTCGTCACCCAGATCCCGACCGGCATGTACGGCTTGCCTGTGACCGCGCCCGTTATGTAGACAGCCGCCACGGACGCCGCCCCGAGTACCAGCGAGGTGGCCATCTTTACCGCGATATAGGCGAGAGGATGGAGGGGCGTTATGCGCAGCTGTCGACTCCAACCGGCGACACGCTCGGTAGCGACGAGCGCTGCGCCCCCTGACGTCGAGATCACCGCTCCGTAGAGGGCCATCGAGATCATTATGAAGGCGGATGTGTTGCCTTGACCTACCCGCAGATTGGCATAGGCGCTGTTCAGGCCGAACACCAAGAAGAAGAAGACGGGGAACAGGACCGAAAATATGATCGTCCGGCGGTTACGCAGCAAACGGTGAATCTCGAGTTCGACAAGCTGGGGACTGAAACCCCCGAATGGCGGCACAGCGCGCTCGGATGGCTTGCGCCGGGTGACTACTGACGTCATCGCGGACCCTCCGCCGAGT
>JAKAZH010000110.1 GCA_021815935.1 Actinomycetes bacterium | reverse complement strand
CCCCGAAGCTCGACAGACTCGAGGGCAGGGTCGAGCTTCTCCAGGAGACGCTGCGCGATGTCTGCGTGCACCAGGAGCGTCTCGGCAGCGTTGCAGACACTCGGGCGTTGCGTCTTGGCGTTCGCCACGATGGCGACTGCCATGTCGAGGTCCGCGGATGCGTCCACGTACACGTGGCAGTTTCCGTCGCCGTCGATCACGTACGGCACTGTCGCATGCTCTTTTACCGTCTCGATCAACGAGCGCCCGCCGCGCGGTATGAGGCAGTCGATCAGCCCGTCGAGGCGGAGGAACTCCGGCACCGACTCGCGCGTCGGGTCGTCGACGAATACCAGGCAGTCCTCGGGTAGTCCGACGCTGCGGTACGCGCCGCGGATGACCCCGGCGATCGCCTTGTTGGAGTGAATGGCCCCGGAGCTTCCCCGCAGGAGCGCCGCGTTCCCCGATTTGAGGCAGAGCCCGGCAGCGTCGCTCGTCACGTTCGGTCGGTTCTCGTATATGACTGCGACGACGCCGAGTGGCACCCTCACGCGCCTGATAGCAAGACCGTTCGGGCGCACCCACCCGTCGAGAACCTCGCCGACGGGATCCGCCTGCGACGCAAGCGCGCTGAGCCCGGCCGCCATCGCCGAGACGCGCCTTTCGTCGAGCCGCAAACGGTCCACGACCGTCGGGCTGACGCCGCCGGCAACGGCGTTGGCGACGTCCGTGCTGTTCGCCGCAAGGATCTCGTCGACGGAGGTCACCAGAGCCGCTGCTGCCTTGTCGAGCGCAGCATCCTTGCACTCTCCGGCTGCGCAAGCCAACACCCTGCTCGCGGCCTTGGCCTGTAACCCCAGGTCCCTCAGCGTCACGTTGCTCATACACGGGAGGCTACCGCCTCCTCGCGGCCCGGAGCCCGCCGCCGACCGTAACCTTTGACATATGCCAGGACCATCGCAGCCAGCAAGCCGGCCGAAACGCCGCTTTTTTCGCGCACGCCGGCGTTCACGCGCGGACGCCCGCCCTGCCGAAATCGACCCGTGGAGCGTGAACGAGCCGTGGCGGTCGGTTCTGGCACAGACGGTCGGGGCACGCGAGCGCTTCGACTCTGCGCTCGCCTCGTGGCCGGACGGCCCGACCCGGGAGCGGCTCGTGGAGATCCAACCCCGGCTTTGGGCTCGCGTCGACGCGATAGCCACGGCCGCGCGCCAGGCGGCCGGCTTGGCCGGCCCAGGGCCGGGCTGGCCGCGCCAGGTCGGACGCGGAGCCGAGGAGCTCGTCGCGTCGCTTCGCGAGGTTCAAAGCGAGCTGGCCAGGCAAGCGCCTGGAGCGTCCCCCCGTCGAAGCGAGCTCGAGCGCATGGAGGAATCGATTGCGGCACGGCTGCGGGCGCGCCGGCAAAGTGATGCTTCGGCAGCGCGACTGCTCGAACGGATCCGAAGTGCAGCAAGCGCGCTCGACCAGGCGACGGCGGACCTGATCGCCATGTCAGTGACATCGGGCCTTTCTACTGACATGCAGGCGGGCGGCATTCAGGCGGGCATCGACGACGACTTCGACGGGGTCTCCGACGAGATACGCTTCCTCGCAGACGCCCTCGGAACGGCTGAAGCACCTGACGGTGGAGAGACGTCGTAGCATGTCGTCCATGAACGTCCTCGATCTGTTTCGCAAGCGTCTCCGGTACTTCACCGCCAAGACAAACAGCCGCTTCGAGGAGAGAGCAGACCCGAAGATACAGCTGGAGCAGGCTATCTCCGAAGCGCAGGACCAGCACCGCCGGCTGGTCGAGCAGGCAGCCAACGTCGTCGCCAACCACAAACAGCACGAGCTTCAGCTCAACCGGGCGATGGAGGAGCTCGAGAAGATGAACTTGTCGACTCGCCAGGCTCTTCTCATGGCGCAGCAGTCCGATCAGGCGGGCGACCATTCCAAGGCGAACGAGTACAACCAGACCGCCGAGGCCTTCGCGAACCGTCTCGTCGCAACGGAGAACCAGGTCAACGAGCTGAAGACCCTCAGCCTTCAGTCAGCCCAGGCCGCCGACCAGGCTCGGACGGCAGTGCAGCAGAACGCGATGGCGCTCCAGCAGAAGCTGGCGGAACGCCAGAAGCTGATGTCACAGCTCGACCAGGCGAAGATGCAGGAGCAGCTCAACAAGGCGATGAGCTCGCTCAGCGACACGGTGGACCAGTCGGCGCCGTCGCTCGACCAGGTGAGAGCCAAGATCGAGTCCCGCTACGCGAAGGCGATAGGGACTTCGGAGTTGAGCGGCCAGACGGTCGAAACCCGCATGCTGGAGGTCCAGCAGGCCGCGCTGGGCGCCGAGGCTCGCAGCCGCCTCGACGTCATAAGGGCCCAGATGCTGGGCAGCGGTCAAGCCGGAGGACAAGCGGCGGGCGAGCTGTCAGGTTCCTCCAGCCAGGGTGCTCTCGGATCGGGTGCCGCGCCGACAAGCGCGCCAGCCCACGAGGAGCCGGTCGAAGCCGCGACTGAGGAGTAGCCGCCGGCCTGGTCTTTGACCTAAGGCGGCCCTAGCCGGCCTTCTCGTTGTGGCCGCCGAACTCTTTGCGCATGGCGGACAGGAGGCGGTCGGCGTAGTCGGCCTCGCCTCGGGACGAGAAGCGCTCGAAGACCGCCGACGACAGCACGTACGCCGGGGCCCCCTCGTCGATGGCCGCCATGAGAGTCCAGCGGCCCTCCCCCGAGTCCGACACCCGCCCGGCGAAACCTGACAGGGCCGGGTCGACCGAGAGGGCGTGCGCTGTCAAATCGAGAAGCCACGAGGACACGACGCTTCCGCGACGCCAGACCTCAGCAACGGCAGGGATGTCGAGGTCGTACATGTAGTACTCGGGGTTCGAGAGTGGGGTCGTCTCCGCGTCGGCTTCCGACGGGGCCTGCTTGCCGAGGTTTGCCTTGCTCAAGATGTTGAGACCCTCGGCGTAGGCCGCCATCACCCCGTACTCGATTCCGTTGTGAACCATCTTGACGAAATGACCGGCGCCGTTCGGCCCGCAGTGCAGGTAGCCCTGCTCGGCCTGGGACGGCTCCCCGGTAAGACCTTCGGTGCGCGGGGCTGCTCCCACGCCGGGGGCGATCGTCTTCCAGATCGGGTCGAGGCGCGACACAACCTCGGCTTCGCCGCCGATCATCAAGCAGTAGCCTCGCTCCAGGCCGAACACCCCGCCGCTCGTGCCTACATCGACGTAGTGGATGCCGCGCTCCGCGAGCGACGCGGCGCGGTGGATGTCGTCGCGGTAGTAGGAGTTGCCTCCGTCGATGATCACGTCCCCCGGCGCCATCGCGGAAGCGATCTTGTCGACCGTCTCGCCGGTGTAGGCCGCCGGGACCATCACCCACGCTGCCCGCGGGGCGCGAAGCTTGGAGACGAACTCGTCGATGCTCGCCGCGCCGGTAGCGCCCTCGCCTTCGAGCGACGAGACCGCCTCGGAACTGACGTCGTAGACGACACACTCGTGGCCATCACGAATGAGCCGGCGAACGAGGTTCGCACCCATCCTGCCCAGCCCGACCATACCTAGCTGCACCAGCTGACCTCCGAGCACTCGAAGCTTGACGCCGCCGGACCGGCGGCAGTGATCATCCTGCCAGACGCAGAACTCCGACACTTACCAGAGGATCACCATGTCGTCCCTGTGAAGAACCTCTGCGGGGACTTCGGGAGGTAGTGCAGCGCTTCGCACCCCTTTGAAGTTTCTCACCCGCCACGCGGGATGGCGGACGAGTCCCTTCGCAAAAGGCACACCGTCGGGGCCCGCGACTTCGACCGCGTCGCCGGCAGCGAAATCCCCTACGACTTCCCGCACCCCGGCGTGGAGGAGCGAGCCGCCTTTGCCGACGATCGCCTCACGCGCTCCGGAGTCGACTTTGACCACACCCGACACCCCGACAGCGAAGGCTATCCATAGTTTGCGTGCCGGCAGGCGGGAGTCGCGCGCTACGAACGTGGTTCCGACGCCGGCCACCCCGTCGACTGCGTCGGCGAGTACGTCAGCTCGGGTTGCCGCCGCAATTACGGTGCGCACGCCGGACCACGCTGCCATCCGGGCGGCCGCCAGCTTGGAGGCCATCCCGCCGCTGCCCCGGTCGGAACCGGCGCCGCCGGCGATGCCCTCGAGGTCGTGGTCCAGCGCCTCTACCTCCTCGATGAGCGAGGCGGTCCCGTCGATCCTCGGGTCCGCGGTGAGCAGGCCGGGAGTGTCGGTGAGTATCACGAGCAAGTCGGCGCGGATCAGGTGCGCGACAAGTGCGGCGAGGCGGTCGTTGTCCCCGAAGCGGATCTCGTCGTCGGCAATGGCGTCGTTCTCGTTGACTACCGGTACGACACCCAGCTCCAGGAGGATTCGCAGGGTTTGGCGAGCGTGGAGGTACTGCTGGCGGCTGACGAAATCACCGGGACTCAAAAGGGCCTGCCCGGCCACCAGTCCACGCGCTGCGAGGGCGGAGTTGTAGAAGCCGACGAGATGCGCCTGGCCGACCGCTGCGACAGCTTGCAGGACGGCCATATCCGTCGGTCTCTCGTCGCCCATTCCAAGAAGCGGCAAGCCGGCCGCAATAGCACCGCTCGTCACGACGACGACCTTGTCGCCACGTGCCCTCACATCTGCAACTTCGTTGCAGAGCTTCTCGATCGTCGCGGTTTGGATCACGCCTCTCGCATCGGTCAGCGAGGAAGTGCCTATCTTGACGACGACCAGTTGGCCGCCCGACGATTCGGAGGCCGGGCGGGTTCCCGTTTCGCTCACGCGATATCTGCTTCGAAATCGAACTGGAAGCTGCCGATCCTGACGAGGTCTCCACTCCTCGCGCCGGCACGCTGCAGAGCGCGGTCGACTCCGAGGCGCTTCAGCCTTCCCTGGGCGTACTCGAGGGCGTCGGGGATGGTCAGGTCCGACAAGGCGACAGCGCGAAGTGCCGACCGGCCCCCGACCTCCCAGCTTCCGTCGGGATGCCGAACGACCAATACGCCGGATTGCTCGGGGCGGTGAAGGACGAACCTCCCTTCGCTCGCCCCCGACGCGCGGGCCTCGTCGACCAAACCGGCGAGGCGGCCGAGAAGTTCCTTGAGGCCATCTCCAGTTATCGCGGAGATGCGCTGTCCGTGCCAGCTTCGTGCGTCCTCGCCGTCAGCTTTCGACCCGACGACCAGCCTCGGGCGCTCGATCAATTGCGGCTCGTAGCGGCGCAGCTCGTCTAGAAGCACTCTCTCCTGCTCTTCGGGCGAACGGCCGTCGGGAGCGGTCAGATCAACTAGAACGAGGAGCGCCCTGGCGCGTTCGATGTGGCGAAGGAACTTGTGGCCGAGCCCTTTTCCTTCGCTCGCCCCTTCGATCAAACCGGGAATGTCGGCGACCACCATCTCGTGCTCGGCGAATCGCACGACCCCGAGGTGCGGTTCGAGCGTCGTAAACGGATAGTCGGCGATCTTCGGCTTTGCCGCTGACACTTTGGAGATCAGTGTGCTCTTGCCGGCGTTCGGGAAGCCGACGATAGCGACGTCAGCCATAAGCTTCAGCTCGAGGTCGAGCCAGCGCTCCTCGCCCAGTTCGGCCTGCTCGGCGAAAGCAGGGGCCCTGCGACGGTTCGACAGGAACCGGGCGTTCCCGCGGCCCCCGGCGCCTCCCCGGGCCGCCATCCACTGGTCACCGTTTCGCGCAAGGTCCGCTATCACGTCACCGTCGGGCCCGCGTACGACCGTTCCCGGCGGGACGGGAACCGTCAGATCCCCACCGGCCTTGCCGTGCCGCCCTTTGCCCATTCCGTGCGTACCGTTCCCGCCGCGGCGGTGGGGATGGTCACGGAAGGAGAAAAGCGATGAAATGTTGCTGTCCGCTACCAGCCACACATGACCGCCGTCGCCGCCGTCGCCGCCGTCAGGGCCACCCTTGGCTACGTGAGCTTCACGACGGAAAGAAACCGATCCGGCTCCACCGTCGCCTCCTTTTACGTGGATCTGGGCTTCGTCGACGAACGATCCCATCAGGCGCGCCGACCCGGTCGGGCTTGCTCCGCCTGCCCGGTCACCGACCGGTCAGGTGGCGAGGACGTCAACCAGCCTGCGTCCCTTGCGGCTAGCGAATTTGACCGTCCCGTCAGAG
>JAKAZH010000109.1 GCA_021815935.1 Actinomycetes bacterium | reverse complement strand
CGGACGGAATCGACCCCAGGTCACGTCTCGTCGACGCCCTTGCGGTTCGAGGTGCGAGCGTCCATCTCTACGCGAAGGCGGCGTTGCCGGGCCGCAAGGTCGGCCACGTGACCGCTTTGGGCGACGACCCTTCGGAGGCCCTGGCGACAGCCCGGCGGTGCGCTTTGATACTCGGCGGTGCCTAGATTTTTCCCCTGTGGGGACACCTTGCGTGGCGCTAGCCTTGGGGAAGACCCGGGAGGTTCGAGATGGCTTCGTCGACGGTAACGGAATCGGTAACGGAATCCGGTCAGCCTGACCTTGAGGTGCCGGAGGCGCCCGCGTCGTGCTCGGTCGAGGCGGAACGCCGCCACCGCAAGGAGCGCCTCGCTGGGGCGCTTCGCATCTTCGGCCGTTTCGGTTTCTCCGAGGGGGTAGCAGGCCACATCACCGCCCGGGACCCCGAGTTGACGGATCACTTCTGGGTGAACCCGTTCGGGATGAACTTCCGCCACGTGAAGGTTTCGGACCTGATCCTCGTCAACCATCACGGCGACGTGGTGGAGGGCGGTCGGCCGGTCAACCGGGCCGCGTTTGTCATTCATTCGGCGGTGCACCAGGCCCGACCGGACGTGATTGCCGCCGCCCACGCCCATTCCATCTACGGCAAGGCGTGGTCGGCGCTCGGCCGGACCCTAGACCCGATCACCCAGGACGCGTGCGTCTTTTATCAGGACCACGTCGTGGTGACCGAAGGTGGGGGAGCGATCGTGTTGGACGAGAGCGCCGGCAAGGCCCTCGCCGCAGGCCTGGGGCCGCACAAGGCGGCGATCCACCGCAACCACGGCCTGTTCACGGTTGGCCACTCCGTCGACGAGGCCGCGTGGTGGTTTATTACCATGGAGCGATCCTGCCAGGCGCAGATTCTCGCCGAGTCGGTCGGGCGCCCGCATCTGATCGACGACGCGGACGCCCGCTACACCTGCGAGAAGACCGGGTTCCACCAGGCTGGATGGTTCAGCTTCCAGCCGTTGTGGGACGAGATTCTTCGAAGCGACCCGGACCTTCTCGACTAGTCCTCATCTCGACCAACCCGCGTCATCCCTGCTCAAGCGGCGGAGGCGGCCGGCACCGCGGGGGCAGTCGCTTTAGGCGGCGCCTGGTGGATTCGAAGAGCGGTCCCGCCGGAGGAGACCACGAACGCCCGCACGTTGTCGCGAAGCGAGGACGCCCCGGAAATCCCGCCGAACTTCGTGGTCGACGTGATGGCTTCGGTCACCTGGGAACCGTCCGGCAACGCCAAGGTCACCGAGGTGGCGCTCGACGCGTAGACCTTGCCCCGGTCGTACTCGAAGGTCTTCCACTGGCCTTTGACCTTCACCTCGATCGTCGCGTGATCCGACCTTTGCAGCAGGGTGAGATGCCTCTTGACTTTCGGCGTCTGAGCTGTATTCGAGCTCTGGGCAGACACTGCGAGGTTGAGAGGCGCTGCGTTCGACGCAGACGTGGGTATCGTCGGCGCCGTAAGGGCGTACGCGCCGACGCCGGCTCCAAGCGAGGCTATCGCCGCCACGGCTCCGGCTGCGAACTTACGTCGAGGGCTTTGAAGTAGCGACATGTGATGCTCCTTTTTTCTGGACTGGCGTGAAGCCAGGCGGGTGTTGCTACACGACCCAGTATCGGAGCAAGGTGTGAGGGTCGTGTCTGGAGTCTATGAGGGTTGTGTTAAGGACTTCTCGGGCTGCGCAGCGCGTTCCTCCTCGGGGGGATGGTCCCGGAACAGCCGCCACCACAGCCCCGCGTTGAGCAATTGCAGCACCGAAGAGATCTCGAAAGGAAGGCTCAGGCTTACTTCGTCAAAAAGGTAGCCGGTGAGCAGCGGGCTGGACGCCATGGCGAGCTGGCTCGGTAAGTTGGATATCGCAGCGACGGCGGCACGCTCGTCGGGTTCGGCGAGGCCGAGCGTGTAGGACTGGCGAAGCGGAAGCGATATCCGCTGCGTCACCATCCTCACCAGATACACAGCCCCGGCGAGCTCGAAGTTCGGCGCTAGGACCATCGGCACTACGAGCAGTCCCTGCGCCGCGCGCATGACCGCCGAGGTACGCACGAGGCCGTAGCGGCGCGCCAGGCCCGAAGCACTCAGGCTCGCTGCCATCGTCACGGCGTTCACGACAGCGTAAAGGACCCCCACTTCGGCTGCGCCGATACCGTAGCGACGGAAGAACCAGTAGGTGAGGAACGGCCCGAGCATTCCGACAGCGGCCCCGTTGAAGCTGTTCGTGACCCAAAGGCGGTATACCAGCCAACTCGAACGCACAGGCCAGTGGAGGCTTCGCTGGCCCTGCTTGCGGGGCGCCCGAGGCTGTTCAGACAAGCCAACTGCCACCATGCCTGCGGCTGCGGAAACCAGCGCGATAGCGATGAACGACGCCCGAAACGTTGCAGTGGCGGCGGCTCCGCGCACGTGGCTCGACGTTACCAGCAGTGCCAGGAGGCCTCCGACGGTCGCGCCGGCCGAGGAAGCGAACGCCAGCCGGCCGAACATCGAGTTGCGGTGCTGGGCGGGGACGCTGTCTGCGGCGAAAGCCGACTCCGCCGGCTGGTAGGGGCCGACCGCACCTGCCCCCGCGCCCGCACCGCGGCCGAAGCTGCCGACCGCCCCTGCCACGAACAGCACCAGGTGCGCGGAGCTCAGAGCGAACGCAACCGCCGCCGCAGTGCTGAGAAGCGGTAGCGCCACCATGAAAGGCTTGCGGCCAAGCCTGTCTGCGCTGGAGCCGATCAGGGTCGACATCGCAGCCGAAGCGAGGGACACCACGACTACATACACGGAGATCTCGAAGGCGCTGAAACCTTCGAGAGCCAGGTAGATCGGGGTTACCACCCCGGCGAGTGCCCGGCCGCAGCTCATAGCGGTCCGAGCGACGAAGATCAGTTCGAAGTTACGGTTCGACCACTCGGGGCGTACGCTCGAAGCGAGGCGTGCTAAGGAGCGGCGCGGACCTTTTTCCTGAAGCGACATTATTTATCATTGCTAACTTATCATCGGGGTAAGGTCAGCCGTGCTAGGAAGTCGGTCGTGGTCAAGCTTCTAGGCGAGCGTCCAGTCGAGGGCACGACGCCCGACTCACTCCTCGCGCTGCACTCGGCGGGCTACAGGGAGCTGAGATTCCGACTCGGGCCGGGACTGGTCCTCGACGCGGGATGCGGCCTCGGGTTCGAGTCGGCGTCGCTTCTAAGCGAAGACAGGGTCGTCGTCGGTTTCGATTACGACCTGGATACGGCCCGGATCGCGGGAGGAAAGTTTGCCCCGAAGGGCTTGAGGGTGACGTGTTGCGATGCGCTGTCGATGTGTTTTCGCTCCGGCGCCTTCGACTTCGTGTGCTCGTCGCATCTGATCGAGCACTTCCACCGGCCGGCCTTGCACGCCGCGGAGCTCGCGAGGGTGCTCAGCGACACAGGTACGGCACTCATCCTCACGCCGAACCGTCCGGCTGACTTCGAGAACCCTTTCCACCTGCATCTCTACGACCCGATTGAACTCGAGGCCATGCTCCGCGGCTTGTTCGACGAGGTGTGGGTCGGCGGGCTCGACGGGTCGGAGCGGGTGAAATCCGACTTCACAGCGAGGCGCCAGCGCGCCGAGAAGGTGCTTCGCGTCGACGTGTTCAACCTGCGGCGGCGGATACCCCACAAGTGGTACACGGCGATCTACTCTGCGGCGCTTCCGATCGTCTACCGGCTGATGGCGAGCGGCGACAGTGGCGGAGCTACAGGCATCACCGCTGACGACTTCCATGTGACCGAGAAGCTAGACGACACCACGCTCGTGCTGTTCGCCGTGTGCCGCTCCCCGAAACGCGACCACGCTGCGGATTAGCTCGGACAGTTCTCCGGGATGGCTGATGTGCGCGCCGTGGCCTGACTCGGGGATCTCGACGATCGACGAGAACGGAAGCGACGAGGCGAGCTCGGCGGCCGCCATTGTCTGATGCGGCCTCGACAGAGCCCCGAAGCCGACTGTCACGGGGACCGTGATTGCTGCCGGGTCGAAGACGGGTCCGTGCTCGAGGTATGCGAAATCCGTGTCGAGCGTCCGGCCTTCCGAACGCCGAGCGGCGCGGGTTGCTGCGGGGAGGCGCTCCCAGATGCGGTCTCCGACCATCCTTCGCATGAACCATTCGGCGCGCTCCTCGGGCCCGAGCTTGGCCCCGGCGCCGCGAGACGCAGTGTCATTCGGCCAGAATTTGAGCCATGGCATCGGCGCCTCCCAAATGACAGCGCCGCTGAAAAGTCCTGGGTGCTGCTGCATTGTGGCAAGGACGATGTCACCACCGAGGCTGTGCCCGAAGGCCACGACGGCGTTCGGCTCCGCCCCGATGGAAGCGACCTCGGCGAGATCAGCGACCTGCGCGGCGAAGTCGGCGGGGGCCGCCAGGGACGAGGAGTGCCCGTAGCCTCGACGGTCGTAGGCGACCACCTCGCAGTCGGGAAGCTTCGCCATCAGACGCGTGAAGCTCGTGGCGCGGTCCATCGCCCCGTGCACCATCACGACGCGCGCAGGTCGGCCGGAGTCCGCTGCGGTAGCGCGGGAGCCCTCTGCGGCGCGACGACACAGGACTCTGATGCCTCCGATGTGGGTGCTGGCCGGCGCGGCCCTCGACGATTCGATGTGGCTCAAGTTGGATCAGGCTCCGTCAAAGCTCAGCGTGTAACCGGCTTGTAGCGGATTCTGTGCGGCTGGTCCGCGTCCCCGCCTAGTCGGCTGCGCCTGTCCGCCTCGTAGTCGGAGAAGTTGCCTTCGAACCATCGGACCACCGAGTCGCCCTCGAAGGCCAGAACGTGCGTGGCGACACGGTCGAGGAACCACCGGTCGTGGCTGATCACCACTGCGCAGCCGGCGAACCCGACGAGGGCGTCCTCGAGCGCCCGGAGCGTGTCCACGTCGAGGTCGTTTGTGGGCTCGTCGAGGAGGAGGAGGTTCGCGCCGCAGCGGAGAGTTTTGGCGAGATGGACCCTGTTGCGTTCGCCGCCCGACAGCTCGCCGACGTTTTTCTGCTGGTCGGATCCCTTGAAGCCGAAGCTCGCAGCGTACGCCCGCCCGTGCAGCTCCCTCCCACCGACGACGAGGCGGTCGGAGCCGTCGGCGACCTCCTCGAAGACTGTCTTGGCCGGGTCGAGCGTGGAGCGTGACTGGTCGACGTAAGCGAGCGTCACCGTCTCTCCTATACGCAGGCTTCCGGCGTCGGGGGTTTCAGTTCCGGCGATCATCCGGAACAGTGTCGTCTTGCCTGCGCCGTTCGCTCCGACGACCCCGACGATGCCGCCCGGGGGAAGCGAGAACGACAGGTCCTCGAGGAGCAGCCGCCCCTCGAACCCTTTCGACAGTCCGTTCGTTTCGACCACGATGTCGCCGAGTCTCGGGCCTGGCGGAATGGTGATCTCGAGGCGCTCCGGTGTGCGCTGCCTCGCCGCTTCCTCGGCGGACGCGGCCAGCTCGAGGTACGAGGTGACCCGTGCCTTGCTCTTGGCCTGGCGGGCGCGCGGAGACATGCGGATCCACTCGAGCTCACGCTCGAGGGTGCGCTGCTTCGCCTGGTCGGCTTTCTCCTCCTTGGCGAGGCGCGCCTGCTTTTGTTCGAGCCAGGAGGTGTAGTTGCCCTGCCACGGTATGCCCGCCCCCCGGTCGAGCTCGAGGATCCAGCCGGCCACGTTGTCGAGGAAATACCGGTCGTGCGTGACAGCGACTACCGTCCCCGGGTAGTCGCGAAGTGTCCGCTCTAGCCAGGCGACCGACTCGGCGTCGAGGTGGTTGGTCGGCTCGTCCAAAAGCAGCAGGTCGGGGCTCGAAAGTAGCAGTCGGCACAGCGCCACCCGGCGCCGCTCCCCACCGGAGAGATTGGCGACCATTGCGTCGGGGGAGGGAAGGCGGAGCGCATCCATCGCAATTTCCAAGTGGCGGTCGAGCTCCCACGCGCCGAGCGCGTCGATTCGCTCGCCGAGGTCGGCCTGCTCGGCCAGGAGCTTGTCGAAGTCTGCGTCGGGTTCGCCCATCGCAGCGCACACCTCGTCGTAGCGTTTGAGGACGTCCTTGATGGGGGCGACGCCCATCGCGACGTTGCCGGCCACGTCGGTCGACTCGTCGAGCTCGGGCTCCTGGGCGAGGAACCCGACGCTGAAACTGGGTGTGA
>JAKAZH010000108.1 GCA_021815935.1 Actinomycetes bacterium | reverse complement strand
GCGTCGCAAGGCGGCTCCGTGGTAGCTCGTCCCGCTGTCGGCGAAGCTCGACGCCTCGGCGCAGGTTGCAATCGCTCTCGCAGTTTCTCCGGCGGCGCTCAAGGCGGCCGCCTCGGCCGTGAGAGCGAGCAGCACAAGTAGGTTAATTCCGGACATCTTCGCCATCTCGACGGCCGTTTTGGCAACGTCGACGGCCACGGAAAGTTGCCCGGTGAGCGTGGCGACCTTCGCTTGCTCGATCAGAGTGGGCAGCAGCCATTGGGAGCCGCCTCCGGCTTCGGCGACGGTGATCGCCCGGCCGAGATGGGCGCTCGAAGCCCCATAGCGTTCGAGTAGCCGCTCGGCCCAGCCGAGGTAGTAGAGGGCGTCGAGCCGGGCTGTTACTTCGTCGTCGTCGAGGCCGTCGAGGATCACGGCCGCCTCGGTGTCATGGACTGAGGCGGCTCTATTCCCGTCAGGTGTCTCGGCGCTGGCATGGACGAAAGCGAGCAGTGCCCTCGCAGTTCCCTCCAGCAGTCGGTCACGACCGGCGGCGACGTGGGACGCCCTGGCTGCGAAGGCTTCGGCTTTCACTACGTCAAGCGTGTAGAGCCAGGAAACTGCGAGCTCGATACAAAGGGTCGCCTCACCGACAGGATTGACGGCTGCGGCTCCCTCAAGAGCGCCTTGCAGCTTACTGCGAGCTTCGACGAAGTGACCGAGGCCGTGCTCGACCCCTGCACATCCAGCGACGAGCGACACGTACCGGTGATCGTCGGGCCCTACGAGCGCAAGGACTTCGACGAACGCGTCACGGCCGGCGTGGAGATCTCCGAGCACGCACGCGACCCGCGCCCGTGCGGCGAGCAAGTCGATCCGAACCGCGACCGTGTCAGCACGGTGCGGCACGATGGCATAGGCGGCGTCGAGCCACGCCTTCGCGCTAGCCGGCGCGTGAGCAGCGACCTCGACAGCAGCTTCGATCAACAGCTCGGCCGCTGCTAGATCCCCCTGCGGCGCGGAACGCGCCAAGTGATGCGCTGTCGTGGCTATCGGGGCACCCCGCTTCAGGAGCTCTGCTGCCGCTCGGGCGTGGGCGTCGGTTCTCCAGCCTAAGCCCGCCGACTCGTAGACGGCGTAGCGCACGATCGGATGACGGAAGGCGAAACGCCGAGAGCTACGGGCCTGACGGACGATCCCTCGTTGGAGCAACTCGTCGAGACCTCCAGCCACCCGGTGCGGTGCTATGGCGGCACAGCGCGCCGCTACTTCGACGTCGAAGGGCCCACCGAGAACGGCCCCGCCCTGGGCCAGGAGTCGTGCGGATTCGGAGACCGAGCTGATTTCGTGGCCGACAGCGGCCGCTACCAAATCAGGGATAGTTCCGTCCTCTACCTTCTTCGTCGGGCCGAAGCGTTCCAAAGGTCCGCTTCGCCCGCCAACAGCGAAGAGCGCTTCCGCGTAGAAGGGGTTGCCCCCGCTGGCCCGGTAGACCGAGCGAAGCGTGGGACCGTCGAGGTCTCCCCCGAGCATGACGGCGAGTGAATCCTCGCTCAGGCTCGTGAGCCCGACAGCGGCTCGCGGCAGGTCTCGTGCTCTCGCCGTCAGGTCGCCGGCGAGGCCGGGGGCCTCTCCCGGGCGCCAACAAAGCACCATGAGCACTGCCGCGTCGGGAGGATGGCCCAGTAGGAACGAGATGAGCTCGATCGAGGCACTGTCAGCCCAGTGCAGGTCGTCGAATACCAGCACCAACGGGGCGGGGTCGGCGAGTCGACTGACAAGGAGCCGGAGGGCGCGGTGGGTCGGGTAGCGTCCATCCTCGGACGCCCGGTGCTTGCGGCCCCGACCGTGCACATCGAGGGTAGGGAAGATCCGGCGAAGCTCGCCCATGTGGCGACCACACAGCTCGACCCGGCGCGAGATGTCGAGCGATCCGAGGTGGTCGTCGAAGGCGTCTATAACTACCCCGAAAGGGATGTCCATCTCGAGCTCTGCTCCCCGGCCGACGAGGACGAGAGCGCCCCGCTCCTCGGCAAGCTGACGCAGCTCGCCGACGAGACGGGTCTTTCCTATTCCTGGCTCACCAGTCACCTGGACCCACGACGACCGTCCTGAACTGAGATTGTCTAGGACCCCCACAAGGGCCATGAGCTCGTCGTCTCGCCCGACCAGCCGGCTCATATGGCGCCCCGTTCCGCCGGGTTGCACTTCACGTCGGCATCGTACACCGGAGCGCTACGAGGCCTACCGGCGAGTGGGTCACCATTTCGAGGTTTGATACGCAATGCAGCTCTTTGGCGCTTAAAGCATCAAACTGCGTCAGGCGCGCTAGCGGCTTCGAAGGTGTCAGCGATTACGGCCGAAAGCTGCTCGTACGAGCGCGAAGACCCGATGTAGCGTAGAACTTCGACCCGATGTAGCGTAGACGCGGTCCGGCCCAAGGAGGGCCAAAAATGCATCCCAGCTACGTAAGGCGAGTCGTCGACGACGAGATCGACATACTTTTCAGCGGCCTCCCCGCCCTATCCCTCGAAGGTCCGAAAGGAAGCGGTAAGACCGAGACGGCGCTTCGACGGGCGCGCACCGTCTACCGTCTCGACGATTCGGCTCAACATGCGATCCTGGAGGCCGATCCGCGTTTGCTGACATCAAGTCCCCCTCCAGTACTCGTCGACGAGTGGCAGCGCCTTCCCGAGTCTTGGGATGTAGTAAGGCGCTCTGTGGATCAAGATCGCTCGCCAGGACGGTTCCTTCTCACCGGATCTGCCTCCCTGGACCGCTCGCCGACCCACAGCGGAGCAGGTCGCATCGTTACACTTCGGATGCGCCCCATGTCGTTAGCCGAACGAGGAGTGGCCACTCCTCCGATCGAGCCTTGATGGATATCTAGACAGAATCGTCGACTATGACGTTCCCGATGCCGGACGCTCGGTTCGTAACCCTGCCGCCCTCAGGCGCTGGATGAGTTCGTACGCGGCCGCAACATCGACGACAGCGACGTACGAACACATACGCGACGCCGCTACAAGCGGTCAGGGCGACAAGCCTGCGAGGTCGACAACCGAACCGTACCGGGCTGTCCTGGAGCGGATCTGGATTGTCGAGCCGCTCCCGGGTTGGGTTCCGAGCCGCAACCGGATTGCCAACCTGGCGACACCGCCAAAGCATCACCTCGCCGATCCCGCACTCGCCGCTCGTCTACTTGGTGTCGGCGTACCGGACCTGTTGGAGGGGCGGCCCGCTCCGCTGCCTTCACCGCGAGACGGAACTCTTCTCGGAGCGCTATTCGAGTCTCTCGTGACACTTTGCGTTCGCGTCTACGCGCAAGCAGCTGAAGCCCGTGTTCATCACCTGCGTACCAAGGGTGGGGCACATGAGGTCGACTTGATCGTAATCGGCCATGACGGAAAGGTCCTCGCAATAGAGGTGAAGCTGACGAGCGCAGTCAAAGACGAAGACTGCCGCCATCTTCGCTGGCTCAACGGCACGCTCGGTGACGAACTGGCCGATGCCGTCGTGATCTCGACGGGTCCCTACGCCTACCGGCGCAAGGATGGCATCGCTGTCGTTCCCGCCGCGCTGCTCGGCCCGTAGTGGCTACCACACGATTGCGGCGGTCCGATGTGACAAATGCGCCAGTTCAGATCTCCCCTACGATCCGCCCATAGAGCGGGCGAAGGAGCTCGACAAATAGCGATTGCCCGATCTTGACGTCGAGTCCTGCCATCCCGTCTAGCACCGCGTCCGGCCGGCCTTCCACCCCGCCACCCGCCAAGACAGCATCGACGCTGCTTCCCGAAGGCGCCCCGAGTGACATCCCCGGCGGCCAGCCCGAAGCTGGAGTCGACAGTTCTAGCAAGGGCCCCGGGGCGAACGGCCACCACGGAGCGATTTCGGCTTCGCTTTCCTCATCCCCACCCGAGTGGTCGGCCCTTCGATCGCCGTTCCCCGATACGAGCGCATCGAGGAGTTCCTCGCGTCGACGGCCTCGAAGTTCGAGCGCGAGCCACGGGTCGCCGTCGAGCTGGTCGGCGAACACGTACAGCACCGCCGCAATGTGTTTGCACGGGTTCTCCCAGTCCGGGCAGCTGCAGCTAGCCTTCAAGTCCGTCCATTTAGCCGGGAACAAAGTCACCCCGCACGAGGCGAACACGTCCTCCAAGTCGACCGGCACTTCCCCGTCGAGGAGGCTCGCGACGAAACCGACCTTGGATTTCATCGCTTCGACGATCGCCGCCCACTGCTTCTCGCTCGGAGCGACGACCGTGACTGCAACCTTATACGGGGTGGCCCGGGAGCCTTGAACTTTCGCCGCGATTGAAGCGGAACCGACGTTGATGTCGATCACCTGGCCGGTCCTGGCGTAGCGCCGGCCGCGCTGCATCCGCGACCCGAGACCGTACGATTCGAGCACCGTCACGAAACGCCGTGACCACCAGGTGGCCGCCATCTGTCCACGTTTCTTGGAGGTCGCTATCCCGCCTTCGACTTTGCGGGGCGTCGACGCCGGGTAGCGCCCCCAAGGATCGTCACGATCCCAAGGCGCCATCAGTCGGCCTCCGGGCCGTCTCGAAGCGAGACAAGGTCGCTCAGCTCCGCCCCGGACAGCCCGGTCAGCCACTCTTCGCCGGTCCCGACAGCGCGCGCTGCCAGGTCGCGTTTGGCTGTGATCATCTCGTCGATGCGTTCCTCGACCGTGCCCGAGCTGACGAGCTTGTGGACCTGCACGTTGCGTCTCTGGCCTATCCGGTAGGCGCGGTCGGTCGCCTGGTCCTCGACCGCCGGGTTCCACCATCTGTCAAGGTGGATGACATGAGATGCGGCGGTCAGGTTGAGGCCCGTGCCGCCGGCCTTCAAGGACACGAGGAACAGCTTCGGGCCTTCGGGCGCAGCGAAGCGCTCCACCATCTCGTCGCGAGCGGCTCGGCGCACGCCGCCGTGCAGCCACATCGCCTCGACCCCGAAGCGGGCTTGGAGGTACGGAAGGAGAAGTCCGCCCCACTCTGAGAACTGCGTAAAGCACAGCACTTTGTCTCCTGCGTCGAGGATCTCGTCGAGCAGTTCCTCAGTCCGCGAAAGCTTTCCTGAGCGGCGGGCAAGCGGCGACTTGTCCGAAAGGAAATGCGCAGGATGGTTGCAAACCTGCTTGAGCTTTGTCAGTCCTGCCAGGACGATACCGCGCCGTTGGATGCCTTCTGCTTCGTCGGCTTGGGCGAGCATGTCGTCGACGACAGCCTGATAGAGGGTCGCCTGCTCGCGCGTCAGCGGGCAGTGGTCGACGGTTTCGATCTTGTCGGGCAGGTCGTCGATTATCGACCGGTCGGTTTTGAGTCTGCGAAGGATAAAAGGTCCCGTCACCCGGCGAAGCAAAGCCGTTGCGTCAGGGTCGCCTTCACGCTCGATGGGCGAAGCGAAGCGCTCCTTGAAACTCTGGGCGCTGCCGAGCAGTCCCGGGTTGAGAAGGTGCATTATCGACCACAGCTCGCTCAGCCTGTTCTCTACCGGGGTACCGGTGAGCGCAACCCGTCTCGTTGCGCGCAGGGACCCGGCCGCCCGGCTCTGCGCTGCCGCAGGGTTCTTGACCTGCTGCGCCTCGTCGAATACCAGCCGCGCCCACTCGACGCCCTGGAGGCTCTCCTTGTCACGGCTCAGCAGTGAATAGGTGCTGAGCACCACGTCATAGCCGGAAGCCCGCTCCGCCAAGGAGGCCTCCGCAGCATGGCGGGCGCCTCCGTGGTGCACCAGGACACGCAGTTGAGGGGCGAAACGGGCGAGCTCACGTTCCCAGTTGCCGAGCACCGACACCGGGCAGACCACCAGAGTCGGGCCCTCCGAGGGGTCGGCGATCAGCGTTGCGATCAGCTGCGCTGTCTTGCCCAGCCCCATGTCGTCGGCGAGGCACGCCCCGAGGCCGAGCCGGCCGAGAAAGACGAGCCATCCCACCCCGCGTTCTTGGTAGGGGCGCAGCTGTCCTTCGAAGCATTCCGGGGTGGCTATCGGCTCGACCGTGGAGTGCAGGGCTCCATCGAGGAGGCTCCGCATCCACGAGACGGCGCCGGCGTCGACGTCGACGACCTCGACGCCCGCAGGAAGGTCCAGGCTCGCAAGCCCAAGCCCGGCCTTGAGCACTTCGCCCGCCGCCGCCGTGCTTTCGCTGCCGGCACGAGCCAACAGATCCTCGAGGCGGTTCATGTCTATCTCCACCCACTGGCCGCGTAGCCGCACGAGGGACTGCTTGGC
>JAKAZH010000107.1 GCA_021815935.1 Actinomycetes bacterium | reverse complement strand
GGTCGGGATGAACAACCCGGCGGTATCGGGGCCGACGTACAGCTTCGTCGCAGGTATGTTGAACGAGCTCGGCGGGGTCACGCAGGGCGAGCAGTACTTCTCGGCCCTCGCAGCTAACCGATTGCATGTCTACGCCACGAACAAAGTTACCCTCACCGCCCTGCTCCAAGGCCAGATAAGCGCAGCGATCGTGCAGAACTCGGCCGGTATCGGCTTCGAGTACAAGTACCCCCAAATAAAGGTGGCCTACCCCTCACAGGTCACCGCGCTACCCGGCGTGATAGGCATCGACGACAAGGTCTCGGCTGCGGAGCAGGCGGAAGCGAAGCAGTTCGCGGACTTCGTCTACTCACCCGCCGGTCAGCAAGTGATGCTGACAGGGGACCCTCACGGTGACTCGCTGTTCTTCCCGATCATCAACGGAACCAGCCAGCACAAGCTCGTCCCGCCTCTGTCGTCGATTCCGATCCAGTTCATAGACCCCTACAAGTGGGGACCACTGGAGGGGACGGTAAACCAGTGGTTCACAGCACACGTGGTCAACGGTTGACAGGCTCGCAAAGGCCGGTCGGGTCGCCGGCCGTCACTCTTGTTCCTTCATCCCTTCGCCAAGCCGCCCGGCGCACCTCGGGCGGCTTGGCCCGTTTGGGGATCGCGGTCGTCGTGGCACTGCTGCTGGTGGTACCGCCGGCGTGTTTCCTGATCCAGGCGGTATCGCCGCGCTTGTTCGACCAAGGCACGTCGTGGTTGACGTGGTCCAACGTGTCGTCAGCCCTGAGCGACGGCCTGGGCAGGGCGATGCTCGACAGCATCGCGGTATCACTCGGCGCGGGAGTGCTGGCGATCGTTTGCGCAGCTGGGCTTGCGTTTATATCAGAGAGGACAACCGCACCCGGCCGGAAGCTCTTCGTGTTGTCCCTGTGGGCTGTCCTACTCGTGCCGTCATATCTCGTCGCGGTCGGCTGGGAGGAGATCGTTCTGCGGTCCGGGCTGATGAGTGCCGTCGGCTTGTGGAGCCACACGGTCCAGCACCTAGTCCTCGGCCCGGTTGGCGTGGCCGTCGTGCTTGGACTCAAGGGAACGCCGTTCGCCTACTTCGCTCTCGCCCCGTCGATGGGGGCCCTCGGCGGCGACATCGAGAACTCTGTTCGAGTCCACGGCGGGGGACGCCTCGCTGCTGTCAGGGTCATCGCCCCGCTACTGCTCCCAGCGATAATGTCGGGTTTCGTCATCGTGTTCGCCGAGTCGATCGGTGACTTCGGGGTCGCCACGACGATCGCGGCATCTGCCCATTTTCCTGTCGCCACCTACACGCTTTACGAGTCGATCGCCACCTTCCCAGCCAACTTCGGCGTGGCGGCGGTGGTCGGCTGGGCCCTGATCGGGACCGTCGCCGTCGCCTTGGCGATCCAGCACGGCCTACTCGGCTCACGGAGCTTCGCCGTCGTATCCGGGCGGACCCGTGCAAGCGCGCCGCGGTCCCTCGGACGTTCAGGCAACATTGTCGCAGTCCTCTTCGCGTCCGCGGTCTTCGCTGCGGCGCTCGGCGTCCCGCTCCTCGGCGTCGTGTCGTCGTCGCTGCTCGTGCCGTTTACCGGACTTCATTTGAGCTCCTTCACAGTTTCCAACTACAGCGGGCTTCTCGGGGTCTCGGGGCTCGGCGGCCCGATCCGCTTCTCGGCAGAGATCGGCTTCGTCTGCGCGATGGCCACCGTGACGTTGGGGGCGATCATGGCCCGTACGATGGCCTCGTCGAGGAATGGGATAGGCGGGAAACTTCTCGACATGGCGCTACTTGTTGCAGTAGCACTGCCAGGGGTCGTGTTTGCAGCCGGCTACATCTTCGCTTACGACCTCCCGCTTCTCACCCACGCAGGCATAGTCCTTTACGGTACGGTCCCACTCCTTGGAATGGCCTACGTTGCGAACGCCGTTCCACAGTCGTCGCGGATCATGCTCGGACCTTTCTCGCAGATCCACGACTCGCTTCTGCACGCCGCGAGAGTCCACGGCGCAGGCTGGGCGAGGGCGTGGCGCAGTTGCGTACTGCCTTTGCTTGCGCGCCCGCTGCTTTGGGCGGCGCTGCTTGCGTTCTCGGCCTTGTTCCTCGAACTGCCGATCTCTGAGTTGCTGGCACCTCCCGGAGTCGTTCCGGTGTCGGTTGCGATCCTGCAGGTTCTCGGAAAGGCGAACATAGGCGAAGGGACCGCTCTGTCGGTAGTCGCAGTGCTGTTCACACTGACAGTTGTCGGTGCGGCCCTCGGGTTTTTCCGGCTCATTGCACCAGTCGGGTGGCGTACCTGGCAAAGGACCACTCCGTCGAAGACCCCCGTCGACGCCAAAGTCGAACCCGCTGACGTGCCGACTGTCGCCGACGATCAAGCGGGCGAACTTGCGGGGGTGTCGTCATGAGTTTTGCCTCCACCAGGTCAGCAGTCGAACGGACAGCATTCGAACGAACAGCATCGGGCGGTGGCCGACCGATGGCCGTAACAGTCGAAGGACTGTCCAAAAGCTTCGGGGCGAAGTTGGCCGTCGACGGAATCGACCTCGCAGTCGAGCCCGGCCAGTTCATGGTCCTGCTAGGCCCGTCAGGCAGCGGCAAATCCACGCTGCTTCGCTGCGTCGCCGGCATCGAGCGCCCGAGCAAGGGAAGCCTTCGCATCAACGGGACTGAAGTAGACGGCCCGGGAACGCACCTCCCGCCTGAAAAACGCGACCTCGCGATGGTCTTCCAGGACTACGCCCTCTGGCCGCACATGACCGCCGAGCAGAACGTCGGTTTTGCGCTGCGGAGGAGACGCCTGAACACCGACGAACGCCGCCGGCGTTCACACCTTGCGCTCGCACAGGTCGGCCTTGGCGGGCTCGAGGCTCGCTACCCCGGCCAACTGTCCGGCGGGGAGCAGCAGCGCGTTGCCCTGGCACGGGCACTCGTTGCCGAGCCGAGCCTCCTCCTCTTCGACGAGCCGCTTTCGAACCTGGATGCGGACCGCCGCGAGCAGCTTCGCGTCGACATCGGGGCCATGGTACGACGCCTCGGCGCCGCCGCCGTCTACATCACCCACGACCAGGCGGAGGCGTTCGCCCTCGCCGACGCTGTCGGTGTCCTCGATCAGGGCGTTCTCGTCCAGGTCGGCGCTCCCGAGAGTATCTACCGTGATCCAGCGAGCGAGTTCGTGGCTCGTTTCACCGGATTGGCAGGGGAGCTTTCGGGAACGGCGAAGGAGTTCGACGGCCGCTTCATGGTCGTCGACGTCGACGGCTGCGAAGTCCAGGGACGTCCGATGCTCGGCTCGGTACCGAGCATCGGGGAACCGGTGAGGATCCTGGTCCGCCCGACGGCAGTGCACTTCGCCCACGACGACCGGGCGGGCAGCGCTCGACTCGGCGCAGTGGTGCTCGACAGCGCCTTTCGTGGATGGGGCTACGACCACGTGATCGAAATAGCCGGAGGACGGAGAATGACCGGCGTGCCCGACGTACAACGGTTGGCTTTCGATTCGAGGGCCGAAGTCAGCCTGTCGGCCGACGGGTGCCTGGTCTTTCCGGAAAGGTCGAGCCGTACTTGACCGCCCCGCCCCTGCCCTAGGCTGGCAGCACAGATGAGGACTTTCCTTTGAATTCAGGAGCACTGTTCCTTGCCGTCTTCCTCGCATGCGCCGTGGAGGCAGTCGAGGCGACGACGATCGTCCTCGCGGCGGGAACAGCACGCGACTGGCGATCCGCGCTGGTCGGGGTCGCGTCCGGCCTCGCCGTCCTTGCGGTAGTGATAGCAGCGTTGGGGCCGGCCCTGTCGGCGATCCCTCTGCGAAGCCTCCGACTGTTCGTCGGCGCTCTCCTTTTGATCTTCGGATTGCAGTGGCTCCGCAAGGCGGTGCTTCGCGCCAGCGGCCACAAGGCCCTCCACGACGAGGACAAGATCTTCCGCGAGCAACTTGCGGCCGCCCGGGCAGCCGACAACCGCTCGGTTGGGCTGGTCGGTGACTGGTACGCGTTCACTTTGTCTTTCAAAGGTGTAGTCCTCGAAGGACTCGAAGTAGCGTTCATCGCGCTCACATTCGGCTCCAATCAGCACGACATCCCTCTTGCAGCGCTCGCTGCAGTGTCGGCGGTGCTGGTCGTAGTGGCGCTCGGAGTCGTCGTTCGCGCCCCGCTGTCACGGGTGCCTGAGAACACGATGAAGTTCGCTGTGGGGGTCATGCTGATCTCGTTCGGGACATTCTGGGGTGCCGAAGGAGCCGGCGCTCGCTGGCCTGGATCCGATGCTGCCCTACTCGTATTGGTCCCTGCGGTGGCGCTGTTCGGGCTGGCTCTCGTAGCCGTTTCGAAGCCGTCCGCTCCCGCCGGAATCGCGTCTAAGACGTCGCCGACTTCGCCCACCTCCCCACAAGCCGGGTTCTGATGCGACGCCTTAGAGCCATTCTTGCGTTCTGCTACGACTTCGTCATCGGTGACGACTGGACCGTCGCGGCGGCCGTGACGGTCGCTCTCGCTATCACCTACGCAGTGAGCCGGACGAGTGTTCCCGCATGGTGGATAGTGCCGGCCTCGACCGCTGTCATCCTTGCGCTGAGCCTACGCAGAGCGACGCAGCGTGAGTGATGAAACCTGACGTGATCGGCGGAGTCTGCAGGTAGGCCCAGCCGTAGTCCTGCGCTCTGTCAATGGCCACTGGCTCGTATAGACTTAACGCGTGATTTGTGGCCGCACGAGGTGGATCAAACCCCGTCTTGGATTACGCGCCATATGAGTCTATGCCGCTGCGGGCGTCGGCAGCGGCACGATAGAAGTGACCCACTACCTCCCTGCGGGAGGAGGACCACCGCGTGGAGGCCCCGAACGCCCGATCTTCGCCGCCAGGCGTCGACGCAACTGGCCTCTCGTAGCGCTCTTCGCCGTTGTCGCGGCGGCCGCGATCGTCGCTGTGTCCCTACTGCCGAGCCGCACCGTGGCCGGCAAGCAGGCGACCGCCGTCTCGAGTAGCCCTGATCCCGCAACCAGGCCGCCCCAGGCGACGACCGCACCGACCAGTTCGACTTCCACGTCGACCTCCACTACCACGGTCGCCCCCCAGGCGACGTGGCGGGTCGCATGGGGTTCGCCGATGTCGTGGGGCTACGGGGTCGCTTCCGACGCTACGGTACGTGACTTGGCGACCGTCGCTCTCGGTGGCCAGGCCGTGAAGTTCCGCGTGTCGAACCTGTGGGGCACTTCGCCGTTGACGATAGGAGCAGCGACGGTAGCCGAGTCTGCAGGAGGGTCGGCGATCACGCCAGCAACGACCCACACAGTGACGTTCGGGGGCTCGGCGCAGATAACGATCGCCCCGGGCCAGGAGGCCTACAGCGACCCGGTGGCGATGGCGGTCACCTCAAACGAGACCCTCGCCATCAGCCTGTGGGTGCAAAGCACGACGCTGGTGAGCTTGCACTGGTGCTGCAAGACAAGCCCGACCCGCGTGTTCTTCACGCCGAACGGCCGGGGCAATCTCTCGTCGCAAGCCAACATGCAGGGCGTCGTCTATCCGGGAACCCAGATACGATTCGTCGACGCCGTGGACGTGCTCGAAACGACCGGGCAGCCGAGCATCGTCGTCGTCGGCGACTCCATCACCGACGGCTACAACAGCACACTGCGATGGACTCACGTGCTCCAGCAGCGGATCGACACTCTGCCGGCAGACCAACAACGCGCGGTAATCAACGAAGGGATCAGTGCTAACGCGCTGCTCCCACCGACACCGACCTCGCCGACCGACGACACGAAAAGCGGTGGCATGCCGGGCCTGGCACGGCTCGCCAACGACGCGCTCAGCCAGCCCGGAGTCGGCGAGGTCGTCCTGTTCCTCGGCACCAACGACCTGTGGTTCGGCTCCACCGCCGCTCAACTGATCCAAGGCTACCAGCAGGCCATCGCCGAAGCCCACCAGGCAGGGGTGAGGATCATCGGTGTCACCCTCCTGCCGCGTGCCACCGACAAGGAGGAGTACTGGAGCCCGGCCGACCAGGCGAACCTCGTGACAGTGGACAACTGGATTCGTACGTCGGGCGCCTTCGACGGGGTCCTTGACATCGCCCCGGTCGTCGCCGACGTCTACAACGGTCAATGCAACCCCGCCGCCATGTTCCCTCCATACGATTCGGGAGATCACCTGCACCCGAACCCGGCCGGCCAGACCGCTATCGCGAACGCGATCAACCCGCAGACCCTCCAGCTGCCGACCATGGC
>JAKAZH010000106.1 GCA_021815935.1 Actinomycetes bacterium | reverse complement strand
TCCAGTCTTGGGCATGCCTGAAGACGACTTCGACGAACCCATCCAACAAGACGCGCATCCGCTCGCCATCGACGAGGAAACTGTCGACGAGGAGGCGGATACCCCCCAGAGCCCCTACGATCGCCCGGGCCGCTGGTACGTAATCCACAGCTACGCCGGCTACGAGAACAAGGTCAAGTCGAACCTGGAGAGCCGTATCGCCTCTATGAACATGGAGGAGCGCATCTACGAGGTCGTCATCCCGATGGAGGACGTCGTCGAGTTCAAGAACGGCCGCAAGCAGGTGGTGTCGAAGAAGGTTTTCCCCGGCTACCTGTTGGTCCGTGTCGACTTGGACGACGACTCGTGGTACGTGGTGCGCAACACCCCGGGAGTAACCGGTTTCGTCGGCCTCGGGGCGCGCCCGACGGCTCTTACGCGCAAGGAGGTCGAGTCCGTCCTTGCAGTCAAGTTGGACGACGTCGACTCCGCCGGCGGTGGCCGCAAGAGCAGGCCGCGGGGGATGCAGTTCGAGATAGGCGAGTCGGTCCGGGTCAAGGAAGGGCCGTTCGCGGACTTCACCGGCACCATTTCTGAGATCAACGAGGATCAGCTCAAGCTGAAGGTGCTCGTCAACATTTTCGGGCGGGAGACGCCCGTCGAGCTGGACTTCGCCCAGGTGGCGAAGCTCTAAAGGAGCGTCAATGGCCAAGCGCCGAGTATCAGCCATCGTCAGGATCCAGCTTCCCGCTGGGAAGGCGACCCCGGCACCGCCTGTCGGCACCGCCCTCGGACCGCACGGTGTGTCCACGATGGAGTTCGTCAAGCAGTACAACGCCGCGACCGAGGACAAAGCCGGCCAGGTGATACCTGTAGAGATAACAATATTCGACGACCGGTCTTTCAGCTTCGTGCTGAAGACCCCTCCGACCCCGTTCCTCATCCGCCAGGCCGCAGGTTTGGAAAAAGGTGCCAAGGCGACCGGCAAGGAGACCGCAGGCACGATCACCGACTCTCAGCTGGAGGACATCGCCCGCCTCAAGATGCCCGACCTCAACGCCAACGACATCGAAGCGGCGAAAGCCCAGGTCGCCGGCACCGCACGGTCCATGGGCGTAAAAGTCGGCTAGCCTCACACGCGACATCAAGGCCAGGGAACACCTCAACCGGCCGAACACGACAAGACATACGAGGGAGACGAAATGTCGAGCAAGGGAAAAAAGTACACTGACGCGCTGAAGCGTTTCGACCGCAGCCGGCCCTACAGCCCCGGTGAGGCGCTGGAACTGGTGAAAGGCTTGGCGTCTGCGAAGTTCGACGAGACCGTCGAGATGTCGGTGCGCTTGGGCGTCGACCCGCGCAAGGCGGACCAGATTGTACGCGGCACGGTGTCGCTGCCTTCGGGCACCGGCAAGGACGTTCGCGTCGCCGTGTTCGCCGCCGGTCCTGCCGCTGACGAGGCGCGATCCGCCGGGGCGGACGTGGTCGGCGCCGACGACCTCATCGCAAGGGTCGACGGCGGGTTCATGGATTTCGACGTCGCGATAGCAACGCCGGACATGATGGGCCAAGTCGGAAAGCTGGGACGCAAGCTCGGCCCCCGCGGCCTCATGCCTAACCCGAAGACCGGGACGGTCACCACGGAGGTCGGCAAGGCTGTCACGGACTTCAAGGGAGGCCGCGTCGAATACCGGGCCGACACCCGCTCGCGTGGGGTGGTGCAGGTCCCGATCGGCAAGGTGAGCTTCGAGCCTGTCGCGCTGCTGCGCAACTTCCGTGCGGTCATCGAGGAGATGAACCGGGCGAAGCCGGCTGCGTCCAAGGGCAAGTACATCAAGTCTGTCGCTGTCAGCTCCACGATGGGACCAGGCGTCGACGTGGACGTGGCGGCCCTGCGGATCACCGACGAGGATCTTGTCGGCGCCTGAGCCGTGACGGGCCCCGAGGCCCGAAGCCGTCGCGACCAGCCTTAGGATTGCGGCGATGGCCAAACCTGACTGGATGCCCCAGCGGCTCTACCAGTGGGTCAAGCCGCGCTCCCTTCTCCTGCATTTGGCCTATGCGATCTGCAGCACCGGTTGCTTCATAGCAATGTGGTGGCAGATCCAGCGAGCCGCGCAAGGTAACGCCCTCAGCTACCTCTACTCGGTGGAATGGCCCACCTTCGTCGTCGTCGGGGGTATCGGGTGGTGGCAACTTTTCCACGACACGCCTGAGATGATCTCGGAGCGGCGCGCTTTTCATCTAAAGATGCGGGCGGCGAGCGCAGAGGTGGTCGCCCGGACGCTTCCCCGCTCGGCTACAGCGCTTACCGTCGAATCGAGGGACTTTCCCGGGAACCGACTCGGCGCCGCGGTGACCTCCGGCCGGGCGCTGGGCGACGGCTCGCCGACATCTGGCGCTCTCGGCCTCATACCCGACGTCGTCGGTCCGGGCGGCGCTGCGATGGAGGCGAGCCGCACCGTCGCCGACACTGCGACGATCCTCGACGTCGAGGGGGGGGACGGCGACGAGATGACCGAGTACAACCGCTACCTGGCGCTCTTGGCGGTCAGGGGTAAAGCCAAGACCTGGCGCAACCCGCACGGGACTTGAATCAGAAAGGAACTCCTGGTGGGAAAATTCAGCTTGTCCGACCCGCTTTGGCGCTACCGCGTCATGGCTTGGGTGGTGGGCGTGATGCTGATCTTCGTGTTCGTCGGGCTGATCCCTGCGATCAACTCGATGGACGCCGTGCTCGGGCCGATCCACGGGGTGCTCTACATCGTCTACCTGGCGACCGTCGTCAACATGTTGGTCGTCTACCGCCTCAACGTCTGGTATTTCATCGGCATGGTTACAGCAGGCTGGTGCCCGTTCGTCTCGTTCATCGTCGAGCGCAAGGTCACCCGCAGGCTCGCCAGCGAGGAGATCGGCTATAGTAGAGGCAGCACAATCGAGCCGTAGACATCAGGTCGCCCCGTGGGGCGCCAAGCGGGCCTTGCGGCCCGGCCCGACGAGGTGAGAGGCGGCCTCGCAGAGGTGACGTCGCTCGCGTCGGCGGGTGGACATCTCTAGGAGGAGCAAGTGGACAATCCGAGACCCGAGAAGGTTGCGGTCGTAGACGAGGTCCGCGAACGTTTTGCGGCATCCAGCGCGGCGATCCTGACCGAGTACCGCGGTATGAAGGTCAAGGAGATCTCGGCTCTGCGTCGCAGCCTCGCCCCTTTCGGTGGCGAGTACAAGATCTACAAGAACACCCTTGTGACGCTCGCAGCACGCGAAGTCGGCCTGGGAGACCTGGAGCCGCTGCTGCACGGCCCGACCGGCGTAGCCTTCGTGACAGGCGACGCTGCCGCCGTCGCGAAGGCTCTCCGCGACTTCTCGCGTGCGACGCCCTCCCTGGTCGTCAAAGGCGGCGTCCTCGGAGCGAAAGTCATCGGCGCCGCAGAGGCGACGGCGCTGGCCGAACTGCCCAGCCGAGAGGTGCTTCTCGCCCAGCTCGCGGGGGCAATAGCCGCACCCATGCAACAATTTGCGGGCCTGCTGCAGGCCCTGCCTCGCAACCTCGCGTACGGCATCGCTGCGCTTCGCGACAAGCGCGAATCGGAGGGCTCGGCGTCGTAGCGCGCCGGCGCCCTTTCACAGTTCCATCCTTCTCAGCATCCCGACTCATACCAGGAGCACCATCAAAATGGCAACAAAAGAAGAGATCCTCGACAGCATCGCCAACCTGACAGTCCTCGAGCTTTCCGAGCTTCTGAAGGACT
Organism: Actinomycetes bacterium; assembly: GCA_021815935.1. The sequence goes on along the minus strand of JAKAZH010000106.1, from coordinate 2,511 downwards.
TCGAGGAGCGTTTCGGCGTCACGGCGGCTGCGCCGGTCGCCGTCGCGGCCGCTGCCCCCTCCGGCGGCGCGGAAGCACCCGTCGAAGAGGAACAGGACGAGTTCGACGTCGTTCTCACCTCGGCGGGAGACAAGAAGATCCAGGTCATCAAAGAGGTCCGGGCTTTGACGAGCCTCGGCCTCAAAGAAGCGAAGGATCTCGTCGACGCCGCCCCGAAGGCTGTCCTCGAAAAGGTGAGCAAGGACGACGCCGAGAAGGCAAAGGCGCAGCTCGAAGCGGCCGGAGCTGCCGTCGAGCTCAAGTAGTACTTCTGGCGAACCCGATCCTTTCGTCGACCGTCCCGGCGTCGCTCAGCGGAGCATGAGCCGCAGGGCGGCGGCGAAGGGGAGGATCGCCACAACGAGGACTGCTATCTCGAGTGGCAGCGGCGATCCTGGGCTGGCGAAAATCGCCTGATGCAGGTCGCTGACGGCGACCGCTGTAGCGGCAAGGTGGCCGCTCACGATCGTGGGCAGGTACTCGGCGCCTATCAGTCCAGCCCCGAGCGCAAGCGGGGCGACGATCAGCGGCCCGCTCAGCAGGAGGGCTGCACCGGCGATCACCAGCGCCAGAACCAATACGCCGGTCGCTTTGCCCCCCGGATGGTAGAAGTAGCTGGCAACCCCGAGGAGGGCGACTCCAGCTGCGATCAGCGAGCGGATGATCATCGTGGCGCGTGCGGCTACGATCAGGGCGAGCGCGGTCAGGCCCGGTGCCAGGACGGCAACGAGACCCCCGATCCCAATCACCACACGCTTCGGGGCCCCCGACGTGGCGACGTCGGCCACAAGCCGGTTAGCCGCGCTCGAAACGACCCGCTCCGCCGTGGCCGCAAGCGTCCGGCCGGCGCCCGCCAGGTACGGGACGCGGCCGAGCGCTATTGCGACGCCGAGGGCTGCGCCTATCAGCAGCCAGATCCGTCCCCTTGCCAGGATCAGCGCCCTTTACTCGGGGCGGGTTGCGTCCTCGACCCTCTGGCCGCCTTCGCGCTGGGCAGCACCTGGGCGTCAGGCATGTCGATGTCGGACTCGGTGTCGACAGCGGGCAGGATCTCCGTGTCGGCCTCAGCGTCGTAGAGGTGAGCTGGGGTGAAGCCCCCCTCGATCAGCGACAGGCGCCTGGAGTCGAGGTCGAGCGCCATCTCGAACTCGTCGTCCGAATCGATCTCGGGCGGCGCAGGGGTTGGCGAGGGCACCCCGTGCGCCGATGCGATTGCATGGACGCTCGAGGTGTAACCGGCGGTCGCGTTGAGGGCGTCTGTCAAAGTGGTGGGCATTGATGCGTCTGCAGGCAGGTCCGTGCCCGACGGGCCGCTGCGGGTGACGTCGAGGTCGGAGTCGGATCCGATCGGCGCCTCGGAGGTGTCGGCCGAGATGGAGTTGCGGGGCGCTCCCACGACAAGGCCGAGGGCAGTTCCGAGCGATTCTCGAAGGTCGGCCAACGTGACGGCTACCGTATTGCGTTTTGCTGCGAGGGCCTGCAGCTCGGCCATTGCCCTTTGGCGCTCGGCCTCTTGATCGTGGCGCATCCGCGCCTCGTCGGCGCGTGTACGCGAGATCACCTGGTCGGCCCATTGCTCGATGTCGCGGGCCCGTCCGGTCGCGCGCCGCTCGGCTTCGGCGATGATCTCGTCCGACTCGGCTTTGGCCGCCGCGTCCGCCCGGCGGGCCTGCTCCTCGGCTCGCGCGATCATCGCCGCCGCCTCATCTTCGGCGTCGGCGAGCTTGCGGTTGGAGTCGGCTATCAGCTCGGCGGCTCTGTCCTCGCCCCGGCGGATCGTGTCGGCAGCGGTGTCCTCGGCCTGGCGAAGCAGGAGCCCAATGCGCTCGCCGAGGACCGCCCCGGTGCGCGGGGTGTCGGAGTTGATGCGCTCTTCGAGCTCGATGATCCTGCCTTTGAGCTTGGCGATGACCGACTGAAGTTGGCGAGCGTGCTCGCGCGAATGCTCGACCTGCCCGAGAGCGTCGCTGAGCGATTCGAGGTACTCGTCAACCTCCATCCGGTCGTATCCACGCAAGCTGACCGTGAAGGTGGGGGAGAGAGTCTTGGCTTCCATCGGGGCTCCTATGGCTCGACATGGGGACGTGCCTCCCCAGACCCGTTGTCGGGCCTGCCCCTTCTCCGCCCATCATCATTGCCGAACTGCAAAGCCAATGCAAGCATCCAAGGCACGGACCTGACAGAAAATCCTTGACTAGCCCGCCGCCCGTGTCGTATTCTCTACGAAGCAGCAAGCCTTCTTCGAAAAGAAGTTGGCCAGTGATTCCGCAGAGTTCCGACCGGGTAGCTCTTGCGTGAAACTGAGCCGTAAGGTGCCCGCGGGAACTTGTTTGCCTTAAGGCGTTGGAAGGCGTAAACTGTAGGGTGCCGTGGTCCCCTGTGACGTGTCTCTTTGTATTTCGACGCGTCTTCAGCGCGGGCTGAGCGCTATCCTCCATCTAATATTGCCCCAGGAGTAGGTCTTGTCGACTC
>JAKAZH010000105.1 GCA_021815935.1 Actinomycetes bacterium | reverse complement strand
TCGATCACCCCGAGATTGCGCACCCGAAGCTCGACGAGCACCGCCTAGCGGTCCTTCAGGTCGAACTTCGCCTTCAGTATTCGATGGAAGTCGCGGCGCTCGAAGGTCACCAGAAGGGCATCCTTTTCGCCTTTGCGGCACCGGACGCTCTGGCCGGGCTGGAGCGTAGCGGTCCGCCAGCCGTCGACGATCACCTCGACCGGGGACTCCCCCGATGCCGTGATCTCTACCTCGTCCTCCTCGTCGAGGATCATGGACCGGTCGAAGAGCATGTGCGGCGCGACAGGCGTGAGGATCGAGACCCTCGCTTTGGGCGAGACGATCGGGCCCCTGGCCGAGAGGTTGTAGGCGGTGGAGCCGGTCGGCGTGGCGAGAATAAGCGAGTCCGACACGAAATCGAGGAACGGCGTGCCGTTGACCGCCACCTTGGTGTGGATGGTGTGCCCGACGAGGGACCGCTGGAGCACGACGTCGTTGAGGGCACTCCTCGACACCCTGCCGGCTTTACCGTTACCTCCCGGTGGGGGCTCTCCGAGCGTCACGTCGAAGGTCATCCGCGATTCCACTGCGAACTCGCCGTCGAGAAAGCGAGTCAGCGCTTGTTCGAGTCCAGCGGGCTCGACGACGGTGAGGTAGCCGAGGTGGCCGAGGTTGACTCCGAGTACCGGCACTTCCTGGCTGCACACCAAATCGACGGTGCGCAGCATGGTGCCGTCGCCGCCGAGGCTTACGGCCAGGTCAAGACCGTCGGGTGCGCCCCCACGCTCTGCGTGTGGCGGACCGGCACTCAGAATGTGGGTTCTGTGGCCGTGCTCGACGAGCCACTGCGCCGTGTGCTCCGCGAGGCGTACCGCTTCGGAGCTGTTCGAGTTGAACACGAAACCGATCGACCCCATCTAGGTTCCCTCGACCTCGCTCGAACGCCGGTCGGCTGTGGCGAGACCCGCGGTCGCCGCGGACACGACGGCGTCAAGTGCCGCGCAGCGGCCGGCCGGCCGGATCGTTTCGTCCGTAGGCGCGCCGCCGGATGCCACCTGCAGGTGGGCGAGGAACTCGACGTTGCCGCCGGTCCCCCGCAGGGGCGAGACCATCACGTCGATCATGGTCGCCCCGGCGTCGTCCATGTGTCCGATAGCCGAGTCGAGCGTTGAACGCCACACGGCAGGGTCTCGTATCACTCCCTTGGCACGCGAGGCGTCGACTCGCCCGGCTTCGAACTGCGGCTTCACGAGGATCACCATATCGGCGCCGGGACGGGCGAAGCTCACCAATGCGCCTGCCACGGAGCGAAGGCCTATAAAGGACAGGTCGGCGACCACGAGTGCGAAGCTGCCTCGGAGCTCGCTGAGCATTTCGGAGCGAATGTCGGTCCGCTCGACGCAACGCACCCGGGAGTCTTCCCTCAGTCGCTGGTGCAGTTGCCCCCTACCGACGTCAACGGCCACCACCGATGCGGCTCCGTTGCGCAGCAGACAGTCCGTGAACCCGCCGGTCGAGGCGCCGGCGTCGAGAGCGGCTATCCCGGTCGGATCCACCCCGAAGCAATCCAGGGCGGCTTGAAGCTTCTCGCCGCCGCGGCTGACAAACCTCGGGGCCTCGGCGACCAGCCTGATCGGCTCGCCGGGCGCTACGAGCCTCGAAGCTTTGGTAGCTGGGGCTCCGCCGACCACGACGAGGCCGGCTTCGATCAACGCAGCTGCCTGGGTCCGGGAGTCAGCCAGACGGAGGCCCACCAGTGCGGCGTCTAGGCGGCGGCGCTGCTGGGCCAGTTCAGCCTTCGTTCTTCTTGGCTGGGCGCGGACCGCTGCGGTTCGCGGGGGATCCCTTGGAGGCCGCGGGCTTCGTCGCAGCCGAGCCGTCGCCGTTCGTCGGTCGGCTCGGGCGGGCCGGCCTGGAGGCGGGCGCTTTGGCTGGACGGGTTCCCGCTGCCTTCGCTGCCCGGCCGGCCGGCTTGGCGGCAGCAGCGGAGGCGCCTGTCGCGCTGGTCGGGCCGGAGGCGCTTGCGGTGCCTGTTTCGCTTGTGGTGCGTTCGCCAGGTGCCGCGTCGGCGAAGCGCTCGTCGATTCGACGCTCCAGGTCGGCGAGATCATCCTTCGTGACCAACCCGAGGACACCGAGCTGCCGGGCGACCTCGCTGCGGATCACTTCTATCAGGCGGTCAGTCCCTCGCTTGCCTCCCTGGGCCAGGTCGTCGAGGACCTCTTGGGCACTTTCTCCTGAGCGGGACAACTCCCTCAGGAACTCCTCGGCCTTCGATCGCGCTAGTTCGAGTAGATCGAAACCAGCGTCGCGGGCTTTTTTTACCTTTTCATCTCGTGGCATACCACATCGTACCCGGAAAATCCCGCTGGTGCTTGCATTAGTTAGCACTTTCGACTTCGACTCCTACCTTCGGGCGTTGGCGCCGCCAGGCTCCCCTGCGAGGATCGCGTCGACGGCTTGGGCTGCGTCGTCGGCGACGATGGCCGGCGCGGGCGTGACAGGCAGGTCCTCGCGTTTGGTGACACCGCTGAGCACGAGAGCGAACGGCGATCCGAGACGCACGGCGAACGCACCGTCGGTCTTCGTGCTGTCCCCGATGACGAAGTCGGGTACGCCGTAGCGTTCGACGACGAGCTTCGCCGAGGGAACATTCGGCTTGCCCGCGACCTCGGGACTACGCCCCGAGGCGACCTCGATGAAAGCGACCAACGCCCCGGCTCCAGGTTCCAGACCTGCCGGCGTCGGGAACGTCGCGTCGGTGTTGGTAGCGACGAACCGGGCGCCGCCCCGAATAGCGCTCGCAGCAAGCGAAAGCTGTGCGAAGTCGAACTCCGCTGTCCTGCCGACCACCACCACGCCGGGGTCAGCGTCGAGCGGCACTATCTCAGCCTCCGTATCAGAGACGGCCTCGACAAGCCCAGGCCCTCCGAGCACTGCGACTCGGTCACCACGGCCGAGTAGCGTCGCCGCCGCCTGCGCGGACGTGGCGAGCTCACCGGGGTGTGCCTCGACTCCCGCACGTGCGAGCCGCTCGACATAGTCGGCGAGCGTCGGCGTCGAGTTGTTGGTGACGAAGACCACCGCCGACCCAGCTTTGCGGAGCCGGTCGATAGCTTGGGGCGAGCCTTTTATCGGGTTACCGGCTAGCCACACGACGCCGTCGAGGTCGAACACACAAAGCACCCGCGACACGCTAGGCGCTGGGCAGTGGGCAGTGGACGCAAGAGTCGAGGGACCCTGGACGCACGAGTCGAGCCTGCATCGACCCTAGGCACCGACGTTCGGTATGGGAGACTGTCGGCCCATGCCCAGCTTCAGTCCTTTTCCAGGCCTACGTTTCTCCCTGTCCCACGTTCGCTCCCTTGACGACGTCGTGTGCCCCCCCTACGACGTCATCTCCGACACCGAGCGGCTAGCGCTGGAGGGACGCAGCCCCTACAACGTGGTGAGGCTCGAACTTCCCCACGGCGGCGACGACCGTTACGAGGCCGCAAGAACTCTCCTCGACGCGTGGCGCGACGGCGGAGTCCTGCATCGCGACACCGAACCCGCCTTCTACGGGTACCGGATGAGCTTTCGTGACCCGACCGGCGTGCAACGCCAGACTCTGGGGGTTATCGGCGCCATCCGCCTGGAGGCACCCGGCCAGGGGATCCTTCCCCACGAGGAGACGACCCCGAAGGCCAAGACCGACCGACTTGAGCTGCTGCGGGCGACCCGCTGCAACCTGTCGCCCATATGGTGCCTGTCGCCTACACCCGGGCTGAGTGACCTGCTCGAACCGCCGAGCCACCCACTAGAGCGGGCAACCGACTCGGAGGGTGTCACCCACGAGGTGTGGCCGATCACCTCCCGCGACGCGGTGACCAAGATCAGCGCGGCCGTCGCGGCGAACCCGGTGCTTGTCGCCGACGGCCACCACCGCTATGAGACGGCCCTCGCCTTCCAAAGCGAGATCGACGGTGGCTCTGCCGCGGCTGATGGACCAGGCGCCGTGATGGCGCTCGTGGTGGAGCTCGCCGACGAGCAGCTCACCGTTCAGGCCATCCACCGCCTTCTTGTCGGTTTGCCGCACGGATTCGACCTGCCCGGCGCTCTGGACCCGTGGTTCGAGTTGGCGCCAGGCGGCCCTGTCGACCGGTCGCTTCTATCCCGCATGGAGGAGGCCGGCGCGCTGGCAGTGCTGACCCCGGAGACTGCCTGGATGGCTTGGCCGAAGGCGAACGTAACGCAGGCAGCCAGGCATGACCTCGACAGCAGCCGGCTGGACGTCGCTCTCGCAGCTCTACCAGAACACGAGGTCGTCTACCAACACGGGTGGGACAACGCTGCAGCAGCAGTAGTTTCCGGCGCCGCTTCGGCCGCTGTCCTACTCCGCCCGGCGACCGTTCCGCAGATCGCCGCCATAAGCAGAGGGGCGACCCGGATGCCACCGAAGACGACCTTTTTCTGGCCGAAGCCCCGGACGGGAACGGTGATCCGCGAGCTTGAAGGCTAGCGACCGCGAGGGGGCTGCCTCGGGTGGACGAACGCCGGCCGGTTACGCCGAGCCCTCAAGCAGGCTCGCGGCGAGTCCGTCGAGGATGTCGGTCTCGCTCGTGACGAAATCCTCGAAGCCGAACCGGGCCATGACCTCGCCGAGCACTATCGCCCCTCCGACGATCACGTCCGCCCGACCCTCCTCGACCCCCGGAATGAGAAGGCGCTCACGAGCACAGAGCGCGGCGAGGCGGCCACACATCTCTTCCACCCTGCGCCTGGTTATCCGGTGATGGTGCAACAGGCGACGGTCCGACCCGTCGATTTCCTGGTCCACCGCCGCGAGGCACGCCACAGTCCCCGCGACGCCTACCATCACTTTTCCGGTTTCGAGCTGCGGCACCTGGTCGAGTGCTTTCGCTATCTCTGATCGCACCATAAGCCTCGCCTCGTCGATCTGGGTTGCGGTCGGCGGGTCCGACACCAAGAAACGCTCGGTGAGCCTGACGCAGCCCACGTCCATCGAGACGACTCCGGTCGGCCCGGTCGAGGCGTCGCTCCCGACGATCAGCTCGGTCGAACCGCCGCCGATGTCCACCACCAGCCAAGGGCCGCCCGACTGGGGGAGGCCTGACAATGCTCCCGTGAACGAGAGTTGCCCCTCCTGCGTCCCGTCGAGGAGTTCAGGTCTGACTCCGACGGCGGCCTCGGCCGCGTCAAAGAACTCGTCCCTGTTGGAGGCGTCGCGTGCGGCGGACGTCGCTGTCATCCGGCATTCGAGCACTCCGTGGGCATCGAGGACGACCCGGTAGTCGCCGAGAGCGGCGATCGTGCGGGCTATGGCTTCACGTCCGAGGCGGCCGGTCTTGTCGACGTTCTCACCTAGGCGGGTTATCCGGTTGATCCGCTCGATCGACGCTCCGCCCGGTGACACCACTAAGAGGCGGGTCGAGTTGGTCCCGCAGTCGATAGACGCGACGGCACCGCTCGACGCGACGGCACCGCTCGACGCGACGGCACCGCTCGACGCGACGGCACCGCTCGCGGGGGCGGGACCGCTTGCGGGGGCGGCACCGCCGGTTGGGCCACCCGTCACCGGCCGAGCCTTTCGACGACCTCCGCCGCTCGGTCACCAGTCGCCGCGGTCACCTCGGGTTCTTCGGAGAGTTGTTGCGAAACCCAGCTTCCCACCGGGTCGGGACCGCCCGCGAGATACCAGGCGTAGTGGGCGTGGAGGCATTTCACCCCGCGGCGCGTTCCGCCGACTCCGCCTGTCGGGACAGGACCGCTCCAGTCGTGCGAAATCTCCTTGTCGCGCTCTTCGGCGTACAGGTGGTGCGCATGTCGTATCGCGTCGGCCCCTACGCATTGTTGGGCCCTGCGAACCCCGCCGGCTGCCTCCAAACGGTCGACCGCCCTGCGCTCGAAGGAGCCGACGAGCCAGAACCTGGTCGGCATCGGCGTTCCGTCGCGGAGGACCGGTGCGTTGTGTATCACGACTGGATCCCCGGCTGGATCTCTCACCACGACGCGGAAGTCCCCGAGAGGGTCACGGCCGAGCAGTCGGCTTACCGCCGCCCTGTCCGCCGGGCTCACGGAGGTAAACGTCAGGAGCGTGAGCCGCCGCCAGACCCACGGCGACGCGAGAGACGAATAACGAACGCCACCACGGCTGCGACCGCGACGATGATCGGGGCGAACCGCTTCATCGTCGACCCGCCCGCCACAGACAGAAGGTCAAGCGGCTCCACGTCGGGCGAGTCGATCTTGCGGGCACCGGTCGAATCCGCCGACGCCGCGCCGTCACCATC
>JAKAZH010000104.1 GCA_021815935.1 Actinomycetes bacterium | reverse complement strand
CGGTGCTCGAGGTCGATACACATGGGCGGTGCTTCGTCGAACGAAGCAACCTTCGGGCTGCTGCCGTCGGCTTGCGGGCAGGGATGAGTCATCGGTTGTCTCCGGTCTTGTCGGTATGTCCGTGCCTTCTGAGAGCGTTCGCGGCTCTTAAGACGCACTGATGGTGATCTTGTTGACCAAGGTCAAGTTGGCGGGGGCGCCCCCCAGCTGACTGTTGGGGATGGTGACGCTCGAAGACAGAATCTTCTGCAGCACGCTGAGCCCGTTCGTCACGTGGCCGAACACGACGTAGGTCCCCTGGCCGTTGAGGTTCGAGCAGGCGGACGTGACGCAGAAGAAGAACTGCGCTCCGGCGCTATTCGGCGCGCTCGTGCGTGCCATGACGAGGTCTCCGGCGGCATAGGTGAACCCTTTGCCCTCGTCGGGGATCGTGTAGCCCGGACCGGGATCGCTTGCGCTCTGTGTAGCAGGAGATCCACCCTGGATGATCCCGATCGACGTGTCGGTCCGGAAGAGCGCTGTCCCGTCGTAGTAGTGGTAGAGGGACAGGACGACGAAGTTGTTGGCGGTGTTCGGCGTCTTGGTCGTGTCGAGGCTGACTACGACGTTGCCGACGTTGAGCTCGAAGGTGGCGGTGTAGGCCGCGGCCTTCGTAATGCAAAGTGGAGGCGCTTTCGCGAAGGACGTGACGTGAGGCGACGAGCCGTTCGTTGCCGGGCACGGCGTCGTCCCTGTGATCTTCGTTCCTGACGTCACCGGCGCGGCCGTCGGCGGCGTGACTGTGGTGGTGGCGGGTGCGGGCGCGGTCGTCGCTGAAGTCTTGGTCGTGGTCGCCGATGTAGCCGTCGAAGCCTTTTTCGAGCTACTAGAGGTTCCTGTGAGGATAATGGCTACGACCACGACTACCACGGCCACCACTACGACCGGGATCGTTCGGGTATTGCGTCGGCGTCGCTTCTGCGCTTGCTGCAGCTCGGCCATGCGGGTTGCCCGCCCAGCGCGCTGGCGGGCTCTTTTGTCGGAGGGCACGGGTCAACACGGTAGCGCCCGGAGACACCTCGTATGCGACGCCCGGGCGCGCCGCCGCTCCGATCTTGCAAACTTCGCCTGCGGGGCGTGCTGACAGGTCGCAGCGCTTCGTGTCTAACCTTGCGGCGTGCTCGCCATTTTGAACTTCACCTCGTTCGTCTCGTCCGCGGGTTATACAGCGATCTTCGTGCTGTCGATACTGCAATCCGCCTGCGTGCCGACGTCGTCGGAGCTGACGCTCGGCTTCGCAGGTGTGCTCGCGGCCGAGGGCAAGCTCAACCTCGAGGCGGTGATCCTCGTGGGTGTCGCAGGCGAGGTGATCGGAGCGTACATAGCTTGGCTGGTCGGTCGGTTCTGGGGTAGGGCGTTCGTCGACCGCTACGGGCGTTACATCCTGCTAAGCCACCGCGACCTTGACCGGGCCGAGCGGTGGTATTCCCGCCACGAGCGTTGGGGGGTCTTCGGAAGCCGGCTCTTGCCGGTCGTCCGCAACTTCGTCGCACTGCCTGCGGGTGTCGCCGAGGTGCCTCTTGTCCGCTTCGGAGTTTTGACGGCGGCCGGTTCACTTTTGTGGGACGGGGCTATGGCGCTGATCGGTTACGAGGTGGGCGGTAGCTATCAGAAGATCATGCACGGCGTGAGCTATGCCGGTTACCTCATCGGGGTGGTCGTAGTCGCTGCGATCGCATTCGTCTTTTGGCACCGCTGGCAGGCTTACCGGTCCGCGACGAGCGCAGCGGGTCGTGGCCAGCATGCGAAGCGGCGCCGCTGAGCAGTCTCGGCTCGTCAGACAACCCGGAGGCCTCTCAGGTCGGAGCAGTCAGTCGCCGTCGGCCTCGTTGAGGGCAGCGGCGATCCTCGGAGGTGTGATCCAGCTTTGACGGCTACGGTGATGTTCTCCAGCCCACGTCGATGTGAGCGCCGCCGATCCCGCAGTGCTCAGCATTTCCTCCCCGATTCGGTCGTGGGTCAGGTATTCGCCCACGCGGGCCCGCCACCTCCGCGACTCCGGCGGGATTTCCGCCAGGCGCTCCCTGCCTAGCCAAATAGCGGCGAGGGTCACTGCGACGCGGGAGAAAGTGCCGAGACCGCAGCGGAGCTTGCCTACGTCGTGGAGCAACGCTGCCGCCATCACCGTCCGGTCGGGAGCAGGACCTCCGTCGTTTAGAAGCGACGCGACCCTGCGCGCGACGCCCGCGGCGTGCCGGCGGTCGGGTCCCGACATCTGCATCCACAGCTGGCGTTCACCGGCGAGCAGAAATCCTTGTGCCCAGGCTTCGAGCGGGGCGGAAGGGCCTCTCGGGTCCAAGGCTCCGAAGAAGCGACCGGCAAGGTGGCGGATGGAGCCGAATCCCTCGTTCACGGCCGAGACGCTACCGCCCGCCGGCCTTCTGCGGCTTCCAGCCGGGTGCGAACCGGTGCGATCCTGGTGTGTTGGTCAGGTCCGTACCTTTCTGGCCGGGACAAGCAGCTTGTGGTCCAGCAGGGCGATCAGGCCGTCGATGGCCTGGCGATGGCGCTCCAGGTCGTCGGACTGCGAGTCGATAAGTCCCACGAAAATGGTCCGCACGACGGCTCTGACCTGCTGGCGGCGCTCCGGGGTGATTTCGCCGGACTTGACGCCGTCGGCAATCAGGCGTTCCATGACGCGGGCGCCTTCGCCGGGAGGGTTGGGTATCGCCTCCAGGAGCTCGGGGTGCCTGATCCTGTCGACGCGGGCGGTGCCCTGGAAGCGCGCGATCGAGGGATCCTCAGCGTTGAGCGAGTAGGCGACTTCCAATATCGCCCGGAGACGACCGTCGAGCGTGTCAACGTCCTTCATCGCTGAGTCGATCCGTTCGTCGACGCGCGCCTGGAGGGACCAGAACACCTCCACATACATATCGAGCTTCGAGGAGAAGTAGTAGTAGAGGGCGCCGGTGCTGATCCCGGCCGCTCGGGCGACGTCCTTGTTGGTTACGATCCCGTACCCTTTGAGCGCAAACAGCTCGGCCGCGACGGAGATGATGCGCATCCGTGTGGCTGCCGCGTTGGACGACGGTGGACGGCCGATACGCTTTGGCGAGACTTTCGGCACGGTGGGTAGGGCTCGCGGGTTCGGGCGGCTCAGGCCGGCACTTCAAGCACGGTGACGGTGCCGGAATCGCCATCCACTTCCACCAGCGCCCCGTCGGGGATGGCGCGGCACGCCCCCGTCGCAGACACCACGCAAGGTAGGCCGAGCTCCCGGCTGACGATGATCGCGTGACTGATCTGGCCTCCGACCTCTACGACGACAGCTGCAGCTGCCATGAATAGAGACGCCCATCCAGGGTCCGTCACCGGGGCGACGAGAACTTCCCCGGGCTGGAGGTCCCCGGGATCGCCGACCTCCATGATCACCCGCGCCCGGCCGACCGCCTTTCCGGGGCATCCGGCGACCCCGCGAAGGGTCTCGCCGCTCGCTAGCGGCGCCACGTGAGACGCGCCGCGTTTGGGCCATTCACCCAGTGGAGGGACATTCCCGTCGCGGATGATGAATGGGGGTTCGAGCTCGAAAAGCTCCGACCACTCGTCCGCACGCAATGCCAGCTTGTCGGTGAAGACCCCGGGGTCGTCGACGAAGTCTTCCAGTTCGTCGTCGAGGAGCTGGAAGACGTCTGAAATGCGCCGGAGGTCCCCTGTCTCGGTATGGCGACGGCCCAGCTCGAGGAAAGTCATCCTGGCTTCGTGGATCGCCCGTATGAGGTTCGTCTTCGTACGTTCCCGAAACACCAGCTGGTTTGCGGCTACGAGGGCCGCCTCGAACTGTCCTGCAAGTTCGTCGTTGCCGAGTCCGACCAGCTGCGCCCTGACGTCCTCGGTGACAGCCTTGCGCTCATCCACACGGCGGCGGAGCCTGGCGGCAGGACTCTCCGCGTCGGATTGGAGGCGAACTCGCTCCAGGGTCGCCAAGGCGAGTTTCGGCTTGGTCTCCCACGTGTCGGCGCTCAGCTCGTACTCGTTCGCGGAGCGCGAGCCGAAGTCAACGATGAAACGTTCCCATGCCGCGCGAAAAGTCGTCGCCTCTGGAGAGTCCGACTCTGCGAGACGTGCTGTCAGATCGTCGACGCCCGCGTCGAAGAGGCCGCTCAGCTCTTCGGAGTTACGGACGAGTCGCGAGATGTCCCACATGCGAACGCTCGGCTCTGCCGAGTCGACGTCGCCCAGACCCGACACGAGCTTCATCGGCACGGCGGGGTTTCCGATCGCCTGGCCGACGGCGTAGAGGATGCCCGGCGCTACCCCTGAGCCGCTGGAGCTGAGGGTGTGGCTTTCGAAAAGCTTCGCTATCAAAGTCTGCAGTGATCGGGCGCGATCTACGAGGGCGCTGTCGTCGAGATCTGCGAAGTCGGGTCGCTCGGCTCGAAGAATGATTGTCTGTTCGCGTTCCTCGTCGATCTCTGGCCACGACGAAGTGGACATCAGCCACCCCAGATGGGCGAGGATCTTAGGCGTGAGGTCGGGACGCTCGTCAAGCGGGTCAGCGACGTAGGGCGGCACGTCGGGGTGGTCTCCGAAGAAGGCTAGATCGAGCTGCTCGACTGTGACGGCCGGGTTGCGTACACCCTGCATCCTGACGTTCGACAGGTTGATGTACATGTAGCCGCCGAAGAACCCGGCCGTCTCGGGGTGAGCGCGGTCGAACTCGTCCATCGAGTAGTTACCGGTCCGGACGTAACCGTCGCGCCATCCCTGGCATATCGCGTTCGCCCACGTGTAGGTAGCACTGAGCGGGCTGACCGGGGTTGGCGCTACCTCGCCGGAGTTGGCTCGGGTGTAGTGAGGCCAGCGCTCGCTTGGGGCCCAGTCGGTGATCCAGCGGTCGTTCATGAGTTATTTCCCCCTACGCTTTGTATTCCACAAGCCCGGCTGGTCGCCGCGGCGCTTTTGCGATTCGCATGCCTCACGGGTCGGTCTGCCCGTTGGATTCGCATGCTAATCGACCGGTCAGTATCATATTCCAAGCTCCGGCCGAGCTAGCGTTCGGCCCCCGGCAAGTTGTGATCGTCTAGGTGGGAGCAGTACCCGGTCAGGTAGGCGCGGGGCTTGATGTGCGGGCTGGGGAGTGCCACTATAAACTGACTGGTTGATTAAAACAGTGATATCCGTCATAATCATAAGAAGCAGCTCTACCAGGGAGGGGAGATGGGTTTTCTCGAAGGCCGTGTGGCCTGCGTGACAGGCGGGACCCGGGGTATCGGCTTTGCGATCGCTAAGGCGTTCTGTCGCGAAGGCGCCGACGTCGTCGTCAACGGTCGAGATCCGGAGAAAGGAGCCCGGGCGATCGAGGAGCTCGCCAAGTCCGGGGGAACCGGCCGTGCCCGCTTCGCGCCAGGTAACGTCAGGCTACGCTCCGACTGCGAGGCGATCGTGGCGGGGACCGTTGAGCATTTCGGAAGGATCGACATCCTCGTGGCGAACGCAGGAGGCGGCAGCAACTACGCCCCGGTCGTTGACATGACCGACGAGGCGATGGCCGAGGCGCTCGACTGGAGCTTCTGGCATACCTTCTGGACGGTACGGGCTTCGCTCAAGCACATGATCCCGAACGGGTGGGGTCGCATAATGACCATGAGCTCGGTCGAGGGCAAGATGGGCAAGCCCGGAATAGCGAGCTACGTGGTGGCCAAGCACGCTGTCTGTGGTCTCACCAAGTCTGTGGCTCGCGAGGTCGGAACGCTCGGCATCACGGTGAACGCGCTCTGCCCCGGTGCCATCGAGACAGACGAGATGCGAAGCCAGGGGCCTGGAGCAGCGGCGTCGATGGGGATCAGCTACGAGCAGCTGCTCGAGACCTTTGCAAACGAGTCGGCGATCAAACGACTGAACGAAGTGGACGACGTCGCCGAAGTCGCTTTGCTGCTGGCCTCCGAGGCCGGCGGCGGAATCACCGGCTCTCTCATATCAATCGACGGCGGCACGTCGCCTTACTAACAGCCCGAAAAGGAGCGAAACACATGGGCAAGCTCGACGGAAAAGTCGCATGCGTAACCGGCGGGACCAGGAGCATCGGTAGGGCGATAGCAGACGCATTTCTCGCAGAGGGGGCGAGCGTCGTCGTCAACGGACGCGACCACGCCAAAGGCGAGCGATGCCTCACCGAGATGGGTGCTGGCCCGAAGGCGGCCTTCTATGCCGGCGATGCCCGCAAACAAGGTGACGTCGAAGGCCTGATCGATTTCACGGTTGAGCATTTCGGGAAGCTGGATATCTGCTGCCTCAACTCCGGAGGCGTGGAGGCTACTGCGCCGGTGGCATCGATGACCGACGAAGAGTGGAATCTCGAGATGGACTGGAATATCAACCACGTGTTTT
>JAKAZH010000002.1:22528-29872 GCA_021815935.1 Actinomycetes bacterium | reverse complement strand
ATTCGTGGGGTGACCTCGAACCCAACGATCTTCGAGAAGGCGATGACAGGATCTGACGCCTACGATGAGCAGTTCGCCCGTCTGATCGCCGACGACACCGTCGAAGCCGCATTCTGGGAGATGGCGATCGACGATGTCAGCGCGGCGTGCGACATCCTCGCCGGCGTGCATTCCTCCAGCGGGGGAACCGACGGGTTCGTGTCACTAGAGGTGTCCCCATCCCTTGCCGGGAGCACCGACGGGACGATCGAGGCCGCCCGAAGCTTGCACTCGCGGGTTGACAAGGCGAACTTGATGGTCAAGATCCCGGCGACGCTCGAGGGAGTGCCGGCGGTCCGGGCAATGATCGCTGAAGGTCGCAATATAAACGTCACGTTGATCTTTAGCCTCGGTCGTTACGCGGAGGTGATCGAGGCCTACCTGAGCGGGCTTGAGACTTTCGCGAAAGCCGGGGGGGACTTGCGCCAAGTTCACAGCGTCGCGTCGTTCTTCGTGAGCCGGGTGGATACCGAGGTGGATCGTCGCCTGTCCGACTCCGGCGGTGACCAGGCCCTTTTCGGCAAGGCTGCCGTCGCCCAGGCGAAGCTCGCCTACGCGCTGTTCCAGGAGAAGTTCTCCGGCGCCCGCTGGCAGGCGTTGGCTGACGCCGGAGCGCACCCGCAGCGGCCGCTTTGGGCGTCTACGTCGACGAAGAACCCGGCGTACCCTGACCTGCTCTACGTGGACACGCTCATAGGCCCGAGCACCGTCAACACGATGCCCGACGCGACCGTCGAGGCATTCCTCGATCACGGCACCGTCGACAAGACGATCGACCAAGGCGTCGACGAGGCCCGCGCGAGCCTCGGAGCCCTCGCCGGCGCTGGGATAGACATGGACGACGTCTCGGTAGTCCTCGAACGCCAAGGTGTCGCCTCCTTCCTCGACAGCTGGAACAAGCTTCTCGGGTCGCTAGAAGAGAAGGCTGCCGCTACCGCCGGGCGCTCAAGGTGAGCGACGAGGTACCGGCTAACCCCCTGGCGGCAGGCCTCGACGCGGTGCGCCACGCCCCGCCCGGCGTTCTCGTCGTGGTCGGGGCGTCCGGCGACCTGACCGCCCGCAAACTGCTCCCCGCGATCGAGCAGCTTTCCAGGCGTCGTCTACTCCCCCAGTCGTTCTCGGTCGTGGGGGTGGCACGGACGGAGCTGAACGACGACGGGTTCCGCCAGCTCATGACCGACAGCGTCCCCGGTGCAGGCTCGGAGTGGGCCGATCTGGTCAAGAGGAGCCGCTATGTGACAGGCGAGTACGGCGACCCGGGAACTTTTCAGACGCTCGGCAAAGTCCTGGCGGAGGTCGAGTCGGCGATCGGGTCGACCGGTAACCGCACCTTCTACCTCGCCACGATCCCCGCCGTGTTCGAGTTGGTCGCCGACGGGCTCGGCGCGGCAGGACTCAATCGCCCCGCCAACGATGCCAGCGCGGTGAGGCTGGTCATCGAGAAGCCGTTCGGCAGGGACCTGGAGAGCGCGACCGGGCTCGACACCGCCCTTCACCGCAATTTCGACGAGGACCAGATCTACCGCATCGACCACTACCTTGGCAAGGAAACCGTCCAGAACGTTCTCGCCCTGCGATTCGCGAACGCCATCTTCGAGCCGCTTTGGAACCGCAGTTTCATCGACCACGTGCAGATCACCGTCGCCGAGTCGCTGGGCGTCGAGAAGCGCGGCGGCTTCTACGAGACCGCGGGGGCGCTTCGCGACATCGTCCAGAACCACGTGATGCAGGTCCTTTCACTGACACTGATGGAGCCCCCCGGGTCGATCGACGCGCAGGGCATCCGCGACGAGAAGGTTAAGGCGCTTCGAAGCGTGGTCGTCCCGTCGCTCGAAAGTGTCAAGACCGACGTCGTGCGCGGACAGTACGACAGCGGCTGGAGCGAGGGCACCGCGGTCCAGGCGTACCGCCACGAGCCCGACGTGGACCCGAACAGCAGGACCGAGACTTTCGTCGCCATGAAACTTATGTGCGACAACTGGAGATGGGCCGGCGTTCCTATCTATGTTCGCACCGGAAAAAGGTTACCCAAGCGCGTGACAGAGGTCGCCCTTCAGTTCCATCGTGTCCCGCATCTCGCTTTCGGCACCGCGCAAAGTCAAGGTCTACGCCCGAACGCCCTTCTGCTGCGGATCCAGCCCGACGAGGGCGTGGCGCTGCGGTTCGGGGCGAAAGTTCCGGGTCAGGCGTTCAACGTTCGCGACGTGCTGATGGACATGTCCTACGGTTCGGCTTTCTTGGAAGACGCCCCGGAGGCCTACGAGCGGCTCCTCCTCGACGCCATGGTCGGAGACCCCACCTTGTTCATCCGCAGCGACGAGGTGGACCAGGCGTGGCGGATCGTCGACCCGATCCTCGAAGCGTGGCAAGGTCGCTCGGTGCCGCTGTCGGGATATGCTGCCGGCACCTGGGGTCCCCGCCAGGCGGAGCAGCTGATAGAGCGGGACGGGCGGCAGTGGCGGACGCCGTAGCAGTCGACAGCTGGTCGGCCCAAGGCGTCCGGCTCTCCGACATCGTCGGGGCTCTCGCCGACCTGCGTGACCAGTCGAGCCATCACGCGTCGTCGTCGCGTACAGCGGTGATGACGATAGTGGCCGTCGCGCCCGGAGACGAGCAGGCCTACGCCGCTACCGGGGCGCTACGTTCCCTCGCCGGCCACCATCCGTCGCGGATCGTGCTTTTGCGTCCCGACCCGGACCAGGTTGCTTTCCTCGATGGCCGGGCGACGTTGTACTCACTCGACGGCGACAATCACAAAGTCAACTTCGAGGAGGTCGCCATAGAGGTCGGCGGCCAGGCCGCGAACCACCTCGACTCCCTCGTCGAGGCTTTCACCCTCTCGGACCTTCCCGTCGCCGTGTGGTACGTGAACTCGCTCCCCGACCCGTCGGACCCGCTCCTAGCAGTGGCGGACGTGGTGCTCGTCGACAGCCGAGACGCCGAAGACCTGCTTGGCTTGCGTGGCCTGCTCCAGCTCGCACGGCGCCGCACGGTGGTCGACTTGAGCTGGACGAGGCTCAAGCCTTGGAGGGAGCTCGGGGCCGCCCTGTTCGAACCTTCCGCCAACCGAGGGTGGCTCGAGTCGCTCCAACACATCGAAGTTTCGGGCAAGGTCGGCCCGAGAGCATTGACGGGTGGTTGGCTCGCCGAGCGCACCGGCCTGACCGCAGCGAATGTGACACTCGTAGACGCCCGTCACGTGTCGTTCAAGTTGACGTGCACGCGCGCCGGCAAGGAAGCCACCTTCGCGGTCGAGCGTGACGACGACCGCAGGCGGGTGCACGCCGAAGCGCGCCTCCCTGACGGGACGGCGTCGAGCGTCTCGGCAGAGCTCCCCGAGGATCCCCTCGCCGCATCTCTCGCAGGAGCGCTGACTCGCCTTGGACCGGACCCGGTCTGGGAAGCGGCGCTGTCCGCTGCGACGAGCCTACGCGACGACTGACCCTGGGCCAACCTGGGCGAACCCCGGCGTGGGTCGCCGCGACCAGCTGAGCTCCGAGACACGCGAGCGCCGTCATGCGCGACGGGATCGTCGAACGCCATTAGTCTCAGACATTGTGAACGGTGAAATGGTCGTTGTCGATGACGTCCCCGCGGAGTTCGCCTCGCGGGTGGTGCAAGCTTTCCAGGCGAGGATCGGTGACCTTTTCAGTATCGCCCTGTCGGGCGGCGAGACTGCACGCGAGTGCTACGAACGACTCGCCCTCGAAGGATCGGAGGCGATCGACTGGCTTTCGGTGAACGTCTACTGGGGCGACGAACGCTGCGTTCCCGCCGACGACCCGAACTCCAACCAGCTGCTCGGCCGCAAAGCCCTCCTGGAGCGTGTCGGGGCTGCGAATGCGGTCTACCCGATGATCTGTCAGGACGGACCCGACGCCTACCAGCTGCGGCTCGGCTCGATCGAACGCCTTGACCTGGTCCACCTGGGTCTCGGCCCGGACGGCCACACCGCGTCGCTTTTCCCCGGCTCGCCGGCGCTGGAGGCCGACCCCGGCCAACTGGTGCTTCTCGCCGAGGACCCGTCGGGTAGGAACAAGCTTCCGCGGATGACCCTGTCGCTGGCCGGCATCGCCCGGTCGCGGGAAGTCATTTTCACCGTCGCCGGGGAGTCCAAGAGGGAGGCGCTCGCCGCGGTTATCGCCGGCGCCGACCTCCCCGCAGCGCGGGTTAAAGCCGACAAGATCACCTGGATAGTCGACCCCGACGCGTTGGGGCGAAGCGAGGCATGAGCGATCCCGAGCGGCTTCGGGAGAGCATCGAAGCGCTTCTCGACGCCATAGGGTCCCCGCTGAACCGTGACCAGCTGGTCGAGATCCTGACGACGGTGGCACGCCTCGGCGGCAACGACCCTGACAGGCTCGACTTGAAGATCGCGAACACGGCCCTGAAGGAAATGGCGGACGCCTTTTTCATGTTCGCGCCGTATCGCAACGTACGCAAGCTCACCATGTTCGGCTCGGCGCGCACCGAGGCGAGCGATCCTCTTTACGCCCAGGCGCGCGAGCTGGCCAAGGTGCTAGCCGTCAACGGGTGGTCGACGATAACCGGCGCTGGTCCGGGGATCATGGCAGCCGGATTGGAGGGGGCCGGGTTCGACAAGTCGTTCGGGATCAACATCCGCCTGCCTTTCGAGCAGGGGGCGAACCAGTTCATCAGGGACGACCCGAAGCTTGTGTCGATGAAATACTTCTTCACGCGCAAGCTGATGCTGATAAAGGAGTCTTTCGCCTACGCTGCGCTCCCCGGCGGCTACGGAACGCTCGACGAGGTGTTCGAGCTTCTCACGTTGGTGCAGACAGGCAAGGCAGAGCCGGCGCCGATAGTGCTCCTCGAGACTCCGGGCACCAGATACTGGCGTACCTGGGAGCAGTTCTTGATGACAGAAGTCGCGGGGAGGGGTCTGATCGGACCGGAGGACGCGGCCTTCTACAAGATCACCGACACCGTCGGGGACGCCGCAGCCGAGATACTCGGCTTCTACCGCAACTACCATTCGCTGCGTTGGGTGGGCGACACGTTGGTGCTGCGCCTAGCGAATCGCCCGACCCACGCCGAGGCGGTCGAGCTGTCGGGACGCTTCGCTGACATCATGCACGGACCGCTGCGTGTCCTTGACGGACCCTTGCCTGCGGAGCGGCGCGGTGGTGACTTTCCAGATCTTCCCCGCGTCGCGTTACGCTTCGACCGGATGTCCTTCGCACGGCTACGCCAGCTGATCGACGCACTGAACACGCTCGCGAGCGCTCCCCCAGAAGTTCCGGTGCAGCTGACTTGAGCGTGACGCTCGTCGACTCTGTAGCGGTCGGGTCGACGACAGCGCCCTCGCGTGTCGTCTTCGGACCTCACGAGACGAACCTTGGCGACGGCCGGCATCTGAGCGACCGCCACGTTGCTTACTACGAGCGGCGCGCACGGGGAGGCGCGGGAGTCGTAATCACCGAGACTGCGTCGGTCACGGCCAACGACTGGCCCTACGAGCGTGCGCCTCTGGCCGAGGCCTGCGCCCGCGGCTGGCGGGCAGTCGGCGACGCGTGCGCTCCCTACGGCACGCTCGTGCTCGGCGGGATCGGACACAGCGGCGGTCAGGGTTCGAGCGCGTTCTCGCAGGAGGTGATGTGGGCACCGTCAGGGGTAGCAGACGCCGTGACCCGGGAGCCTCCAGCTGCGCTCGACGCGGACGGGATCGAGGGGCTCGTCTCGGCGTTCGCCGGCGCCGCGCGTTTAGCTGTGCGTTGCGGGCTCGCCGGGGTCGAGGTAGACGCCGGCGCGTGGTCGCTGCTGCGACAGTTCCACTCGGGGCTCACCAACTTGCGAGACGACCGCTACGGCCACGACCGCCTCGCCGTAACCCGGGAAGTGCTCGAGGCGGTTCGCGATGCTGTCGGGCCTCGTGGGCTCGTCGCGCTCCGACTGTCCTGCGACGAGTTGGCCCCCTGGGCGGGAGTCACACCCGAGCATGCCGCCGGCCACGTCGGCGAGCTGGCGCCACTCGTCGACGTTCTCACCGTGGTGCGTGGCGGCCCTTTCGACACGGGCGCTTACCGGCCCGACTCCCATACTCCGGCCGGGTTCAACCTGGACCTGTGCGCCGCGATGAGGACGGTGGCCGGGTTTGCGCGCGTCGTGGCGCAGGGCAGCATCGTCGACGTGGACATGGCGCAGGCGGCGTTGTCCGACGGGAAGTGCGACCTCGTCGAGATGACCCGGGCGTTGATCGCCGACTCCGACCTCGTCGCGAAGCGTAGGGCAGGCAGATCGGAAGCGATACGGCCGTGCATCTTGTGCAACCAGGCGTGCCGGGTCCGAGACAACCGTAACCCGATCGTGTCGTGCGTGATGGATCCCTCGTCGGGCTACGAGACGGTCGAACCCGCCATCGTGGTCGACGACGGCCACGCAAGTGGCAACCATCCGAGCTCCGCCCGACCGAGCTCCGCAGTGACCGCCGGTGCCCCGGTGCTCGTCGTCGGCGGAGGGCCGGCAGGACTCGAAGCTGCAAGGCTCCTCGCATCCTCGGGGCGCCGTGTGCGTCTCGTGGAGAGACTCGCCGAGTGCGGGGGTGCCATTCGCGACGCCGCGGCAGGTGCCGGCCGAGAGCGGATCGGGTTGGCGGGGCGCTGGCTTGCGGTACGAGCGCTCGAAGCTGGCGTCGCCGTCGAGACGAGCGTGCACGTGGAATCTGCCGACGTGGAAAACGCACGGGCAGACGGATGGGAGGTGATCGTTGCGACCGGATCACGCTTCGTAGCGGACCGCTACGCGAACAGCGGGATGGCAATCTTCGATCCACTCGACGTGCTGGCCGGGCGCGCCGCTCTTCCTGACGGACCGCTCGCCGTCGTAGACAGTGTCGGTGACTGGGTGGGGGTCAACGTCGCCTTCTGGCTCGCTGCTGCACATGGCCGGGCTGTTTCGCTGATCAGCCCTGACGTCGTAGCCGGAACGCTCCTATCCCGGGGAGGCCAGCTGGGTGAGATCAACTTCCGTCTGGAGCGTGCGGGTGTCCACCGAGTTCTGCGCGCGACGGTTCGGGCCCTCGAGTCCGAGCGCGTGCTGGTCGCAGACCCCTGGACGAACCAGCCGAGCACGATCGAAGCTGCGGCGGTCATCGACTGCGGCCACCGTCTCGCCGAGGACAGCGTGTATCAGTCCCTGAGCGAACCTCGGCCAGTCCGCGCCGGGGACTGTGTCGCCCCACGGAGCGTCCTCGAAGCGGTCCTCGAAGCGAGACGTGCCGTCGCATCGCTTCGCGCCCGGGAACTGGTAGGCGGTCCGGGGTGAGCGCGCACGGCGCGTACCGCC